>CAZANJ010000416.1:0-3270 GCA_964486415.1 uncultured Anaerolineales bacterium | reverse complement strand
ACTCTCAAAAGACGCTGGGTTACAAACCCAGCTTGAGCGGGCTGAGTAGATACAACAAAACAAATGTAGGGCAGGTTTCCATACCTGCCGGATTTATGAGAAAAGCTCTGGGAGACAAGATGAAGCGTAACCACCTTGTTGCTATCCTCACCCTGATAATCATTGGCCTCATCACGGCCTGCAATCCATCTGACCCGACCCCTACGCCGGTGTCCGCCTCGCCGACGCCCTTGCCGCCTCAATCTACGCCCACATCCCCGCCCGACACGCCGACGCCAACGCCGCCCAAGGAACTGACCATCTGCCAGGCGGAGGAACCCAACACGCTCTTCGTCTACGGCGGCCCCTCGCGCGCCGCTCGCAATGTGCTGGAGGCCATCTACGACGGCCCGATTGACTCCCGCTCTTATCAGTTCCAGCCGGTGATCCTGGAGAAGCTCCCCAGCTTGGCCGACGGCGACGCCGCTTTGCAGACAGTGCAGGTCAGCGCGGGCGACAAGGTCGTGGACATCAATGGGCAGGTCGTGGATCTCGCGCCCGGCGTCGCACTCATAGGGGCCGATGGGCAGGCAGTGACCTTCGAGGAGGGCGGCATCATCACGACGACGCAGTTAGTGGTGACCTTCACGCTGCGCTCCGATGTCACCTGGGCGGACGGGGAGCCCTTGACCGCCGACGATTCCCATTACTCCTTCGAGTTGGTCGGCGAGCTCGAAAGTCCTTCCTTGCGGCACCGCTGGGAGCGCACACGGCGTTATGACGTCGTGAACGAGCGTACCATCGTCTGGGGTGGACTTCCCGGTTATCGGGATGTTTTCTATTTCCTCAACTTTTATCATCCCTTGCCTCGTCATATGTTAGGCGGGAGCGACATCGAGCGCTTGCTCAACGCCGAGGTCGCGCAGCGCAAACCGCTGGGTTGGGGCCCTTTCGTCGTCGAGGAATGGATTGAGGGGCAGCGCATCACGCTGGTGCGCAACTCCAATTACTTCCGCGCCTCGGAGGGATTGCCTCACATCGACCGGCTGGTCTTCCGCTTCGTCCCCGATCTGCCCACGGCGCTCGATCAGCTCATTGCCGGTAAGTGTGACATCATCACACAGGACCTCGTCGAGAGCGGAGACCCCGCCGCTCTGCTGGAGGCGGCAGATTCCGGCGCGGTTCAGTTGATCGCCTCCCCCAGCAATGAATGGGAGCACCTTGATTTTGGGCTCACCCCGGCCGAATGGGTGCGCCGCCAGGATTACTTCGCCGATGTGCGAACGCGCCAGGTCATCGCTCGCTGCATCGACCGCGAGCAGATCGCCCGCGAGGCCTTCCCTTATGGCGAACCCGTCCTTGCCCATAGCTACGTCGCTTCTGAGCACCCGCTCTATGCCGGCGATCAGATCCACCGCTGGAGCTACGATCCCGACATCGGGCGCTCGATGCTGGAGAAGGCGGGGTGGCGCGACGAGGACGGCGACGGCATTCGGGAGGCTTATGGAGTGAGCGGCGTGGCCAGTGGTACGCCTTTCTCCGTCACGCTCCTGGTGACCGATGACGACCCGGCACGGGAGCGCGTGGCAGAGAGAATGGCCCAGAATCTGGCGGCCTGTGGCATCGATCTGGGGGTGAATCCTATTCCGGCCGAGGAGTTCTTCGCCGATGGCCCCGATGGACCGGTGTTCGGGCGCAATTTTGAGCTGGCGCTTTTCTCCTGGCTCAACGGGGCGGACGTGCCCTGTGGACTCTATCTCTCCAGTGAAATCCCCCAGGAGGATAACTGGTGGGCCACGAGTAACAATCCGGGTTACGCCAGCACGGGATATGACGAAGCCTGTCGGTCGGCGCTGAGCACTTTGCCCGGCATGGAGAATCACGCCCGTTTTCATCGTGAGGCGCAGCGCATTTTCTCCTACGACCTGCCCGTGCTCCCGCTCTACTTCGTGCCCAAGATGGTCGCTGCACGCCCGGAGGTCAGCGGCTTGATCTTGGACCCCAGTGAGTATGTTGATCTGTGGAACATAGAATCGTTCGACCTGGTTCGTTAGCGCACCGGCCTGAAGATCCGGTGCAGGAATTACTTGCCGTTGAAATCCCCAGCACCGTCCGTTTACGACGGTGCAATAACTCACCGAGGAGGAAAGTATGACGATCAAACTGACCTGGTACAGTCATTCCAACTTCGTCCTTGATATTGAGGGCGAACAAATCTTGATAGACCCATTCTTCACCGGTAACGAGCTGGCCCCCGTCAGCGCCGATGCGGTCGAAGCGGATTATATCCTGGTCACGCATGGCCATGGCGATCACGTCGGCGACGCCGTGGAAATTGCCGAGCGCACCGGGGCTTTGGTAATCTCCAATTTCGAGATATGCAACTGGCTCCAGGCCCAGGGACTCTCTCGCGTCCATCCGCAGCATATCGGCGGCGGTTTCCATCATCCCTTCGGCTATCTCAAGCTGACCATTGCCCACCACGGCTCCGCGCTGCCAGATGGCTCCTATGGTGGTAATCCCGCCGGGCTGCTGCTGACCGTCGGGGAGAAGAAGCTCTACTTCGCCGGCGACACTGGGCTTTTCTACAGCATGCGCCTCATCGGCGAGGAGGGGATCGACCTGGCCGTCCTGCCCATCGGTGACAACTTCACCATGGGGCCGGACGACGCCCTCCGCGCGGTCAAGCTGATCGAGCCACGCATCGTCATGCCCATTCACTACGACACCTTCGACGTCATCCAGCAGGATCCGCAGGCCTGGGCCGAGCGCGTGAGCGCCGAGACGGCCGCCGAGCCCCTCGTCCTTGAACCCGGCGACAGTTACACTTTGTAGCGGATTTGGAAATAAATAACCAACTTGCGCCGCTTCCGCCGGATGCCAAATCCGGCGGGTTTAGCTCTGGATCGCCAGATCCAGAGCGAGCAGAGTGGGTAAATTATTTCTTTCTGAATCCCCAGCAGGACGCGGTACAAGATACAAAGACTCTCCTCAAATTTGTGGGGTAAACAATTCCCAAACACGCTCTAAGGGGACGTGCCGTCCCCGTCTATGGGATCAGAGCGATCTTGAATCTCAGATATGGGACGCGGACGGCGTGCAACCTCCTGTTGCTTGCCGCTTTGAGCACCCCACTAATCTGAGTAGAGCCGATATAAAGTACTAAAAAAGGGCTCCCACTTGGGGAGCCCTTTTTTATTTTCAGGACGATCACGGGAGGATCGACCCTACTTACCAACAATTCTCGGTTTAGTTCCTACTGGGCAAACCAATCACACCCGTCGGCCACCC
>CAZANJ010000415.1:0-3280 GCA_964486415.1 uncultured Anaerolineales bacterium | reverse complement strand
GCCGCAGAAAGCCTCTGGTGGCCTCTGGAGGGCCTTGGAACCGCTACGATTTCCCATGGCCTGGGGGGCTTGTTCTGTGTCGTCGTCTAGGTATAATGAACCTCTGTATTGAGCTCTGGAGTGAGGATACTTGGAGAAGGAGGTGGCTTATGCGTATCGCGATTTTCGGCGCTGGCGGTGTGGGAGGCTACTTCGGTGGGCGATTGGCACAGGCCGGCGAGGATGTCGTGCTGATCGCCAGAGGTGAGCACCTGCGGGCTATGCGCGAGGATGGCCTTCGTGTAGAGAGCGAGGCGGGCGACTTCGTGATCGATCCGGTGGAAGCGACCGATGACCCCAGCGCGGCAGGCCTGGTGGATGTGATCTTGGTGAGTGTGAAGGCCTGGCAGGTGCCAGGGGCGGCGCGGGCGATGCGCCCGATGGTCGGGCCGGAGACTTTTGTGGTGCCATTGGAGAACGGGGTGGAGGCGCCGTCGCAGTTGGCGGAAGTGCTGGGGGCGGAGCGCGTGTTGGGTGGAATGTGCAAGATCATCAGCGCCATCGTCGAGCCGGGCCATGTGCGTCACGGCGGCATCGAGCCTTACGTCGCTTTCGGCGAGCTGGATGGTCGTCGCAGCGAGCGGGCGGAGCGCTTGCGCCGTGCTTTCGAGCGGGCCAAGGACGTGACGGCGGAGATTCCGCCGGACATCCGTGTGGCAATGTGGGAGAAGTTCCTCTTCATCGCCTCGCTCAGCGGCGTGGGCGCTGTGACGCGCGCGCCCATCGGCCTGGTACGCAGTCTCCCGGAGACGCGCCGCATGCTGGAGCGGGCGATGGAGGAGGTCATGGCTGTGGCGCGGGCGCTGGAGATCGCTCTGCCCGAGGGCGTGATACCCCAGACTATGGCCTTCATCGATGGGCTGCCAGCCGATGGCACCGCCTCGATGCAGCGTGACGTGATGGTCGGGCGGCCCTCGGAGCTCGAAGCGCAGAACGGCGCGGTGGTGCGCCTAGGTCGGGAGGAGGGCGTTCCGACGCCGGTGCACGCTTTCATATACCACAGTCTACTGCCGCAAGAGATGCAGGCCAGAGGGTAAGCGTAGGGATACTCGTAGGGGCGATCCCCTAGGTGACGAGTCGCCCGTGGTCGCCCGCGCGGGTTTTTATCCTGCTGTTGCGCTTTTGAACCCGCTGCCGGTGAGCACCGCCACAGTTCTTTCCCCTGAATGATGGACTAGGCGCTCCGTGTGATCCAGGGCCGCCGCGACCAGCGCCGAGGTCGGCTCGACGTAGAGGCCGCGCTGCGCCAACTTCTCCTGGGCTCTCAAAGTCTCCTCGTCCGACAGGGCCATTATCGCGCCCTCGCTCTGGCGCACGGCGTGCAGGATGGCTTTTCCCCAAGGAGGCGCGGCGATGCGCACTCCCTCCGCGATGGTGTCACCCTCCACGACCGGTTGCACTTCGTCGGTGCCACGCTCCCACGCGCGGGCCAGCGGGGCGCAAGCCTCGGCTTGCACGCCGATGAGATGGGGGCGGCGCTCGATCAGCCCGGCCGCGAGCAGTTCCTCGAAGCCCAGGTGCAGACCGAGGAGCAGCCCGCCGTGGCCCACCGGCACGATGACGCTTCCCGGCGCCCGCTTGCCCAGTTGTTCCCAAAGCTCGAAGGCGATGGTTTTCATTCCCTGCGGATAGAAGGGGCTGTAGACGTGGCTGGCGTAGGTCGCGCCTTCCTGAGCGGCCTTGAGCACGGCGCGGGCCGCCTCGCTGCGTGGGCCAGGCACCGCCACCACCTCCGCCCCGTAGACCGCGATTTGCGCTTGCTTGACGGGCGAGGCGTGGGCTGGCACGTAGACGGTGGCCTGGAGCCCCGCGCGGGCGGCGTAGGCCGAAAGGGCCGCTCCGGCGTTCCCAGAGGAATCCTCGACCAGATTCTGGACCCTGCTTCCCTTCAGCGCCGTGACGAGCGTCGCGGCGCCTCGATCCTTGAAGGAGCCGGTCGGGTTGAGCATCTCGGCCTTGAAGTAGACCGGGCGGTCGTCCCATTCCGCTGCTACCAGCGGCGTCCAGCCTTCGCCCAGCGTCACCGGCGACAGATCTTCCGGCAAGGGCAACGCGGCTTTGTAGCGCCAAATGGTGTGCTCGCTCTCGTCCACGCGGGCCGGATCGAAGGTGGGGCCAGCGACGATCTCCAACACTCCGCCGCAGTCGCAGCGCCAGCGCGTGGGATCGAGGGGCCAAGAGCTTTCACAATCACTGCATCGCAGGTTCATTCCTTTTCCTCCCGTAGCTCCCGGCTCAGCCGGCGGCGGAAGCGCACCAGGTCACGGAAGGCTCTGATGATCACATCGAGGTTGGCACCGGTGGAGGCTCCCGCTTCGCGCGGCAGATGGGTCAAGGGGGTCTCGGCGATCTTGAAGCCGCGCAGTTTCGCGCCCGCCAGGAACTCGGTGTCGATCATCGCTCCATTGGATGTGATGTTCACGTGATCCAACACCTCGCGCCGGAAGAGCTTGAAGCCGCAGTCGATGTCGCGGCACAGGTAGCCGAAGAACAGCCGTACTACCATGTTCCAGCCCCAGGCGTTGAGTTTGCGGATTGGGCTATCCTGCCGGTCGATGCGGTAGCCACAGACGATGTCGGCATCTTCCTCCTCAAGTGTCTGTAGCAGCTTTTCGATCTCGGCGAAGTCGAACTGCGCATCGGCGGGGTAGAAGGCGATCAAATCCTTGGTGGCGGCCTCGAAGCCGGCCTTCAGCGCGCCGCCGTAGCCCCGGTTGGGGTAATGCTCGACCAGGCGGAAGTGGGGAATGCGCTCCTCCATCTCGCGGCCGATCTCGCCCGTGCGGTCGGTGCTGCCGTCGTTGACCAGGATGATCTCGTAATCCAGTTCTAACTTTCGTGCCACTTCGGAGACGTGTTTCACGGCCCTTTCGATATTGCTCTCCTCGTTATAGGCAGGTAACACGATGGATAGTGAATGCATCAGAAAATTCCTCTCTTTAAGTCGATTGTCGTTACAGTCATTTTGCCGGCCGGGATGGGCCGTCTCAGGTCGGTCTCTTACGTTGACCTTATTATAACACATCATTTACCCTGTCAACAACTTGTCGTATTCGGGGGATTCGAAGCGGTTCCAAGGCCATCTAGAGGCCGTCAGAGGCGTTCTGCGGCATTGTGCGAACTCATCAACCCCAAGCGGCGGGTATGGAACCCCGCCCTACACCCTCTGGCTATGTGGGGGGGTTTCCCATACCCGCCGATTTTTGAATCGCTTCGAAAACCCTTGTGCATGGTTGCCCTT
>CAZANJ010000414.1:0-3285 GCA_964486415.1 uncultured Anaerolineales bacterium | reverse complement strand
AATTTATGGGAGAGACCACTAGCTCGAAATCGATTCGCTTGGAGGCTGCTGGCCATATAATCTGCCAGGAGGGAAATCATGTTCAAGCGCATCCTCTACGCCACTGATGGATCGGAGCACGCGCACAAAGCACTGTCCTACGCGCGTGACATCGCCCTGCTACACGGGGCCGAGCTGATCGTCGTTCACGCCTATCCGGCACTGGCCGATCTGAAGAGCTTCGGGGATTACGATGACGTCATCGCCCATCGCATCGCTCAGGGCCTCGAAATCCTGAACGAAGCGGCGAAAGAGTTGGAGAATGACGGGGTAAAGGTGGAAAAGGAACTGTTGGAAGGCCCAATGGCCGAGGCCATCCTGCGCATCGCCGAGGTTCGAGAGGCAGATCTGATCATCCTCGGAGCGCGCGGCAGGAGCAGTTTCGAGGGCCTGCTGCTGGGCAGCGTGAGCCAGAAGGTAATCCAGCATGCCACTTGTCCCGTCCTTGTAGTGCGATAGAGCGTTCCAGGAAACAAAGCTATTTATGGCGCGAAAGCGACGCAAGAATAAGGGCCTGCGACGGCTACTGCCCGACCTGAACCTCAACCTTAGCCTCAACCTCGACCAATGGCTCGATATACTGGGCTATTTCCTCCTCGCTATCGCAGGCCTGACCCTTCTCAGCTTCCCTTCCGCCAACCACGGAGTGATCCCGACCTGGTGGCTGGGCGTACTGCGCTGGGCCTTCGGCTGGGGCGCCTACCTGATCCCCATGCTCCTCGGCGCGGTGGGTCTGTGGCTCATCCTGCGCCGCTTCGGCGACAAGCTCCCCAACGTGAAGCCGCAACAGGTAGTTGGTGCTATGGTGAGCTATTTGACCCTGTTGATCACGCTTCACCTTCCCACTGCGCTGATCCTGTTTGACGGTGATCTCTCGAAGGCAGCCGATGCAAGATTCGGCGGCGGTCATCTAGGGGCAGCCCTGACTCGACCCTTGTTGATGGGACTGGGCAGCGCGGGGCTGATCGTCGCGCTCCTCACCTGGTGGCTGATCCTCATCGCGCTCACCTTCGAGATCACGCTGACGGACATCTTAGCCAAATCCTCAGGCAGAGCCTTCCAGCATCTTTTGAGAAAACTTGGCCTCTATCGGCACATTGCTCCATCTCCTTCGGTGGAGGAACAAGTCACCGAGCAGCCTGCCCCTTCCCCTCAACCCCAGAAAACTCCACCTGCGAAGAAGCCTAAAATTGCACCTAAACCCTCTCCGCGTCCTACCGCTCCGATCCGCTCACATACGATGGGCGACGACAAGCAGCACAGTCTTCCACCGATAGAGGAAATCCTTGAGCCTGGCAACGACCATGAAATCAGCGCCTCGATCTTGCGCCGGCAAGCGCGCATCATCGAAGAGACGATGGAGAGCCTCGGTGCGCCGGTGAGGGTTCAGGAGATCAACCACGGGCCGGTCGTGACCCAGTTCGGCATTGAGCCATTGGTGATCAATAAAAGCGGCAAGGAGAGGAAGGTCAAGGTCAGCCGCATCACCTCTCTGGCTGATGATCTCGCGCTGGCCCTGGAGGCAAAATCGGTACGCGTCGAGGTGCCCATCCCTGGAAAACATCTGATCGGCCTTGAGATACCCAATCCCGAATCCGCCATGGTAGCGTTGTGGGATGTAATTACATCCGAGGCTTTCACCAAGCGCAAGTCCAAACTGCGCTTGTGCCTGGGGCAGGATGTCTCCGGGAATCCGGTCGTCACCAATTTGGACAAGATGCCCCATTTGCTCATCGCTGGAGCGACCGGATCGGGGAAATCTATCTGCCTCAACGCCATCATCGCAGCACTGCTCTTGCAAAACACGCCCAGCGAACTGCGCTTTTTGATGGTGGATCCCAAGCGAGTGGAATTGACCGGTTATGATGGCATACCCCACCTTTTAGCGGATGTCGTGGTCGATATGGAGCGGGTGACCGGTGTGCTCAACTGGATATTGCAGGAAATGGATGCCCGTTATCGACGCTTTTCAGAGACTCGATCCTCTCACATCGTGGATTACAACAAGCGAGTCGCGCCGCGTCGAGGGGAAAAGCGATTACCTTACATCGTGGTTGTCGTGGACGAGCTGGCCGACCTGATGATGGTCTCACCACATGAGGTGGAACGATCCATTTGCCGCATCGCACAAATGGCGCGAGCGACCGGCATACACATGATAATCGCCACACAGCGCCCCAGCGTCGACGTGGTAACCGGGTTAATCAAGGCCAACTTTCCGGCACGCATCGCTTTCAACGTAGCTTCATCCGTCGATTCGCGCGTTATCCTAGACATGGCGGGCGCCGAGCAGTTACTGGGTCGAGGAGATATGCTCTTCCTTCCACCCGACGCGCCCACGCCGATGCGATTGCAGGGCACCTTTGTCTCCGATATGGAGTTGCATCAGTTAGTGCACTACTGGAAAGAGGAAGCCCTTCCAAAAGAGAAGAGAGTGGGGGAGCCGGTTCAACCGCCGCTTTGGGAGATGGAGGATAAGAAGCCAAGCATAGAATACGAGGATGAATTGTTGCCCGATGTGATTGAACTCGTATTGAAGGAGAATCGAGCTTCAATCTCATTGATGCAGCGCAAACTGCGCATCGGATACACACGGGCCGCGCGTTTGATGGATATTTTAGAGGATAACGAAGTCGTCGGCCCCCAGCCTTCGGGTGGCAAGGCGCGTGAAGTTTTTCCAGAAGCAGCCCGTAATTTACTCAAGCTCCCGGAGGAGGGTTAGCTTGTCCCTTTTCTGATACAGGGAAGCGATCTGGTCTCTATTTTTCCCCTTCTGAGCCGCGCCGCTCTCGAAGTACCTTTTTTAGCTCCGGCCACTCTACTTCGCGCCCCTTCTGTGTCTTTGCGGTGACCAAGTGCTCCACCGCCTCGGTTAGTTCTTCGATATCGTAGCACTCTATTTGAGCCTTCAACTTGTCAACAGCAGCTTGCTCCTCCGCCTCAAGCTTTTGGCCAGTCTCTGCACCCACACTGACCAAAGCCAACAACAAGGCTCTCTGATCATCAGTAAGCGCCATTCCCTCCATCAGCTTTTGGGCACCTTCGGGGCTCAAAACGGATTTATCTTTTGTCATAACGATCTCTCCTCAATTGTGGGGATAGTTTGTTGAAGGCAATTCTTAACAGCCTACACAATTATTATCGGCATCGAAGTTTATTTGTCAAATCGGCCCAGACTACTTCTTTGAGTTCCACTCCAGCTTTGCGGAATGGGGTTTTCGAAGCGCTTCAAAAATCGGCGGGTAT
>CAZANJ010000413.1:0-3286 GCA_964486415.1 uncultured Anaerolineales bacterium | reverse complement strand
GTGTAGCAGTGGCGGCAGCCCTCCTCGTAAATCAGGGTCGCCTGACCACACTCCGGGCAGAGGTCCCCCTCGGAAAATAGCGGGAGCTGCTCGCCCTCGGACTTCATCGACGGCGGCTCGGTCAGCCCCAGATGCTCGGCCAGCACCTGGGCCACCCCGTCGGGCAAGCTGCGCACACGGTCACGTCCGAAGCCCATCGGGCGCCCGCCGCCGATGCCCGTCAACTGGCGCACCACCTGGTTGAGGCGTTTCGTCGCCGAGAGCGGCGAGGGGATGCGCAGCACCAACGAGATCAGGCGCCCGATAGCCTCCGCCACCGCCGCCGTGTCCGAACCGGCTTTGCCCACGTTGAGGAAGATCTCGAAGGGCTCATTTTCACCGTTGACGTTAACAGTGGTGTAGGCCGTCCCCAGCGGCGTCTTCAGCCGATAAGTCTTGCCCTCAAGCCGGTGTGGACGGGGCCGCACCTTATCCGACAAAGGCCGCGAGCTTCTGCCCGACCATTTGTCCCCCTGCTTCCTCGTCTCCTCTGTCTCCAAGACCACCTTCTCCCGCGAGCCGGTCACGTAAACCGTGAGTCCCTTGCAGCCCAATCTCCAAGCCAGTTTGAAAGCCTGGGCCACTTCTTCGGGCGTGATATCGGCGGGGCAATTGATAGTTTTGCTAATCGAGGCATCGACGAAAGCCTGTAGCGCCGCTTGCATGCGCACATGCTCCTCGACGGGGATGTCCTGCGCCACGACGAAGACATCGCGTACCCGCTCTGGCACATCCTCAACGTTCTGGCAACTGCCGGTGCGCGCCACCTGCTCGATTATGCGCTCGCGCATCTCCTCATCCACACTGGCCCGCTCCAGGGCCTGGCGGAAGAGCGGGCTGGTGTATTTCAATTCCACATTCTGACCCTTGTCATTCATGTTGCGCACGTAGGCCAGCGCGAAGACCGGCTCGCAGCCGTAGGCCTCGCAGCTCGCTACCGTGGAGCGCGTGCCGGTCGGCGCGACGGTCGTCTGGGTCGCGTTACGGATGCCATGCGCCTCGATTCCCTCGACGATGGCGTCCCAATCCAAAGCCGGCCTGCCCCAGCGCTCCAATTGCTCGTAGGGCTTGAGTGGCTCCGGCGGCGCCCAGCGCAAATCTTCAGGGTCATAGGTGCTGCCCGCGATGATGGGGAAAGGCCCGCGCTCCTGCGCCAGCTCGATGCTGGCCCGCATGGCGTGATAGCGAATGAACTCCATCAACTGGGCCGCCAGCTCCTGCCCCTCCGCGCTGCCGTAACGCACCCGCAGATGATAGAGCAAATCGCCCAGCCCCATAATCCCCAGGCCGATGCGTCGCGTGCGATGGGCTGCCTCCTCCAACTGTGGCACCGCCGGCACGTAACCATTAGCGTCGATCACATCATCCAGGAAACGCACGGAGCGCTCGACCGTCTCGGCCAACTTCTCCCAGTCCATAGCTGAAGATTCAGCCCTTGCCTCTTGCACATGCTGCGCCAGATTGATCGAGCCCAGGCAGCAATTTTCGTAGGGAAGCAGAAACTCCTCGCCACATGGATTGCACGCTTCGTACTCGCCCAGATGGGGCGTGGGATTATCACGGTTGGCGATGTCAAGAAAGAGAATCCCCGGCTCGCCGTTGCGGTAGGCGCCGTCGACGATCTGCTCGAAGATCTCTCGCGCCCGCACTGTCTCCCAGACCTCGCCATCCTGCGGGTTTATAAGGTCAAGCGTGCCATCCTCCTCGACGGCGCGCATGAAGTCATCGGTCACGCCCACCGAAATGTTGAAGTTGCTGATGGCGCCCTCCTCACTCTTGCAGTGAATGAAATCGCGGATGTCGGGGTGATCGATGCGCAGCACGGCCATGTTGGCGCCACGCCTGGCCCCTCCCTGACTGACGATCTCGGAAGCGGTGTCATAGACCTGCATGAAACCCACCGGCCCGGTAGCTTGACCGCTACTGGAATGTACGATAGCGCCCTTGGGCCGCAGGCGGGAGAAGGAAAAACCGGTCCCGCCGCCCGTCTGCTGGATGAGGGCCATATCGCGCAGGGTCTCGAAGATGCCATCGCCCGCGCGGCCCATATCGTCGGAGATGGGGAGCACGAAACAGGCCGCAAGCTGCGAAAGCGGCGTCCCCGCCCCGGTGAAGGTAGGCGAGTTGGGCAGGAAGAGCAGGTGGGTCATCAAATCGAAGAAGTCGGCCTCGGATTTCTCGGCATCGCCACCCAGCTTCTCCTCGACGGCGGCAAGGTGCTGGACCACGCGGCGGAAGACACCCTCAACCGTCTCGGCTGGCTCACCGTCCGGCCCCTTGCGCACGTAACGACGGCGAAAGACCGACAGCGCGTTCTCCGAAAGCCGCTCCTCCACCGATGTATTCTCTCCAGAACTTGGTGCAAATTTTGTTGCTTTACTACTCATAATGTAAAATTATCTCCCTTGATAAGTGCAAAAAATTATCGCTCTGCAACGTCTGATTCTACCTTCACAGCACACGGATCCTCAACCCCTAACTCCTCCAGCAGGGCGTCTATTTTCCTCCGTATATCCAGAAGCTGGGTACTCTCTAGAAACAGGCCCTCCTCGGAGGGGGAATTGAAAGCTACACTCAGCTTCTCGTCCAATAATACCAACTTGCCCAGCAGACCGTCGATCTCCTCCATAAGCCGGGCCTTGGTATCGGCAAGCCCATGCTCAAGCTCCTCCGTCGCCGCCTTGAAGCGCTCCACGAACTCCTGGCTCTCGCTGGCCATAAACAGCGTCAGCAGCCGCGAGGGCAGGAGCGGCAGCGTGCGTGCGTTACCCCGGATTTTGTAGGTTCCGGCGGATGTGCAATAGGGCTTGTTCGGCCCGCTGGGAATCTCGACCCGGAAGAAGGGCTTGCGAGCGACATTCTCCACGATCACATCGACGCTGATGGGCGGCACGCAGCTCTCGGCCCGGTTGATGATCGATAGCTTTTCCGCATCGCCGACCGTACAGCCGACGATCTTGCCGCGCTGACGCCCGCTATCGGTTGTGAACTCCCGGACGCCGATCAGCACGACGCCGCCCTCGGGGGAATTGGCGAAGGCGACGATGTCCTCGGGCTCCAGGGCCTGCGGCGTCTCCTTGAACTCAAGCTCGTAATCCTCGCTACGTGTGAGCAGCGAGCGAGCCCGTTTCGAGATTGACTGATACTCGTGTTTGTTCATCTTGGGCCTCACACCTATGTCCTAGAAAGCGCAGAGCCAGCAAGACGCTGGCGTATCTTCTCAATATTTCGGGGCGCTCGCGGCGGG
>CAZANJ010000412.1:0-3291 GCA_964486415.1 uncultured Anaerolineales bacterium | reverse complement strand
TCCGGCAAGACGCGCACGCTGGTGGCCCGCTATCTCTCGCTGCTGGAGAGCGGCGCCCCGCTGCGCTCCATCGTCGCCATCACCTTCACCGTCAAGGCCGCCCGCGAGATGCGCACCCGTATCCGCGAGACTATCAGCGAGTGGCTGAAGACTTCCGAAGTTTCGGAAACTTCGGAAGTCTGGCGAGCTGCTTTCGCCGAGCTGGACGCGGCTCACATCGGCACCATCCACAGCCTCTGCGCCGAGATCATGCGAGCGCACCCGGTCGAGACGGCGCGGCTGGGCCACATGCCCGGCTTCGGCGTGCTGGAGGAGGGCCGCGCGGCGGTGCTGAAGGCCCGCGCCGTCGAGGAGGCGCTGGCCTGGGCCGCCGATGACCAGGCCGCCTCTCACCTCTTCGGTCTGCTGGGCGAGTTTGGGCTGCGTAAAGCCACCACCACGCTCCTGGATCAGCGGCTCGACGCCGAGGCTGCCTTCGAGCGCCTGACCGATAACCCGCTGGAGGGCTGGTGCAAGGCGCTGCGCGGCTGGCTGAGCGAGAGCCTGAACTATCCCGGATGGCGCACGCCGTTGGAGACCTTCGCGAGCTTCCGATCCGACGATCCGGCGGACAAGATGGAGATCGCGCGCCAGGACGTGCTGGCCCACGCCGAAACAGTCGACGAGGCACTGACGTGCGGCGATCTGGCCCAGGCGCTGGCGGAGCTGGCGGCCCTGCGCGGCGCCACCACGCTCTATGGGCGCAAGGGCAACTGGCCCGACGACACGCTGACGACGATGAAGGAGGCCACCCGCTCGCTGCGGGATTTCTTCGATGAGCGCTTGAAACCCCTGGCTGACCCCAAACGAGGCGGCTCGTGGGCCCTGGACGAGCAGGTGGCGGGCGCGATCTGGGCGCTCCACGCCACCTACCGCCGCGCGTTGGAGATCTACAGCGAGGCCAAGCGGGCGGAAAACACACTCGACTTCGACGACCTGGAGGCCGGGGCGCTGGCCCTGCTGGAGGACGAAAGCGTGCGCTCCGCCTGGCAGGAGCGAGTGCAGGCCGTGCTGGTGGACGAGTTCCAGGACACCAACGAGCGCCAGCGGGAGATTGTCTACGCCCTCAGCGGTTTTGGCGAGTCAGCGAAAGAGCGAGAAAGCGAGGAAGCGAGTCAGCGAGAGGGCGATTCAGCGAATCGAGCGGGGTCGTTATTCGTGGTGGGCGATGGTAAGCAGTCGATTTATCGCTTTCGCGGCGCCGACGTGACCGTCTTCCGCCGCGTGCAGGATGACGTGGATCGCGCCGGAGGCCGCGCCGTCGCGCTCGACGTCACCTTCCGACCACACCGGGAGCTGGTGGCGACCACCAACCGCCTGCTGGCGTCGGTGATGGACGAACTCGCCAGCCCGGGTCGGCCCTACGCCGTGCCATTCGCCCCGCTGACGGCGCACCGGGCCGAGCCACGCGATGATGGCATGACCGCGCCCTTCGTCGAGTTCCATCTGGGGCTGGGCCAGAGCGCCGACGAGGGGCGACCGGCGGCGGCCGATGGCCTGGCGGCGCGGCTGCAAGAAATGCACGATCAGGGCCGCATTGAGTGGCAGGACGTGGCGCTGCTCTTCCGCGCTTCGACCACCTTCTCCGACTACGAGGACGCGCTGGAGCGGGCCGACATCCCCTTCGTCACGGTCGCCGGGCGCGGCTTCTACGACCGGGCCGAGGTGCGCGCGCTGCTCAACGGGCTGGTCGCCGTGGCCGATCCGACTGACGACCTGGCGCTGGTCGGATTCTTGCGCTCCTCAGCAGTAGGGGCCGTGGGCCTGAGCGACGCGGCGCTCTATCTGCTGCGCTTTCCGCCCACCTCCACCGTGCCGCGCGAGGAAGAAACTCCCTGCTCCATCTGGGCCGTGCTCAACCATCCGAAACTGCCGGATATTCTGCCGCCGGAGGACCTGGATCGCGCCGAGCGGGGTCGGGCATTGGTCGAGGAACTGCATGATTTAGCGGGGCGCGTGCCGGTCGCCTCGCTGCTCAAGCGGCTGCTGGACCGCACGGGCATGTGGGCTGACGATGGCGAGGGGAGCCGCGCCCGGCGCAACGTGGAGAAGTTGCTGGCGGACGCTCACGCCAGCGGCCTGGTGAGCGTGCGCGAGTTCCTGGAGTATATCGACGCCCTGCGCGACGTCGGCGCCCGCGAGAGCGAGGCCCCCACCGAGGCCGGCAGCGCGGTGCAGTTGATGACGGTGCACAAGGCCAAGGGGCTGGAGTTCCCGGTGGTGGTCATCGCTGACGCCGCCCATCGCGGGCATTGGGGATCGCCGACCGTCCTGCTGGATGAACGGCTGGGCGTGACACTGAAGCTGAGGGATGACGACGATCACTACCCGGCCGCCTATCGGCTGGCGAAACTGCGCGACGACGAGCGGGACGAGGCCGAGAACCGCCGCTTGCTCTACGTCGCCGCCACCCGCGCCGAGGAGAAATTATTGATCAGCGGTCACACCAAAATCCTGAAAGGCGGTCGGTTGAGCCTGCGCGGCTGGCTGGGGCTTCTGGGTGCGCAGGCCGGTTTGGACGACGTATCGCTCGCCGGGACGCCGGTCGCGCCGCAGCAGTTGAACCTGGCCCCAGACATCGCCTGCACCATCCACCCCTGGCGCGAGGAGCAGCCCGCAGCAGCGAAAGAGACGCAACACGCACCACGTTCCACGTTTCACGCTTCACGGGATCTGGTCGCGCCCCTGGTCGCGCCCGATTCGCCCGAAGAGCGCGAAGCCGAGCCGCCCCGCCGCGTCTGGCGCGTGGTATCAAAGGCGGAACGGGCGCACGCCCCGGCCTGGGTTGTGGGGAAATTGACCCATACCGCGCTGCGCTATTGGCGCTTCGCCGATGAGGGACTGGAGGCATTCCTGCGCCCCTTCGCGCTCAATCTGGGCGTCGTGGACGAGGCCACATTCAAGGACGCGCTGCGGGAGACGAAACGTATTCTGAAGCGCTTTCGGGATCATCCGCTGTGGGAGGAATTGGACGCAGCGGAGCGCCGCCACGAGGTGTCCTACAATATCGTCGTGGACGGGCGGGTGGAGAACGGGGTCATCGATCTGCTCTATCGGCCCAATGAGAACGAGGCTTGGAGGATCATCGAGTTCAAGACTGACCGCTTGGACGCCAATGTCGATTTGTCGGCCTATATTCGAGAAAAGCGTTACGATGAGCAGGTGCGGCGCTACGTGCGAGCGCTCCGTTCACAGTTGGGCCTGGAGGCGGAGGCGTGTATAGTCTTCCTGGATGCGGGTCAGGAGATCGCT
>CAZANJ010000411.1:0-3304 GCA_964486415.1 uncultured Anaerolineales bacterium | reverse complement strand
GAGGAGTCAGCTTAGCGTTCAATCAAAAGATCGCTCGCGCCGGATAGCCATATCCGGCGCCTGAAAAAGGAGTTCATAAAATGTCCAAAATGTTCAAGGAACCAACCACAATTCTCTATCCGCTACCGGTAGTGCTGGTCAGTTGCGGCGTCGACGCGCAGGCCAACATCATCACACTGGCCTGGGCGGGCACGCTCTGCTCCCAGCCGCCGACGATAGGCATCGGCGTGCGACCGAGTCGGCATTCGCACGGCTTGATCAAGGAGCTGGGCGAGTTCGTGGTCAACCTGCCATCCGTCGAGCAGACCGAATGGGTCGATCACTGCGGCACCGTTTCGGGTCGCGACGTGAACAAGTGGCAGGATTGCGGCTTCAGCCCTATGCCGGCGAGCGAGGTGCAAGTGCCCCTCATCGCCGAGTGCGCGGTCAACATCGAGTGCCGCGTGCGAGAGACGGTATCGCTCGGCGCCCACGATCTCTTCCTGGGCGAAGTCGTCGGCATCCAGGTGGATGAGGGTGTGCTCGATGCGCGTGGCAAGATCGACATCGCCAAAGCGCAACCGCTCTCCTACGTGGAAGGCGAATATCGAAAAATCGGGGAGGTGGTGGGGAGGTTTGGATATTCCAGGAAATGAAGCTTTCACACGTAGACGATAGTGGCCGCATCCAGATGGTCGGCGTGGGCCATAAGCCGGACACCGAGCGGGTCGCCATCGCCGAGGGAGAGGTGCGCATGAAGTCGGAGACGCTGCGCTTGATCGCCGAGGGGAACGCGCCCAAGGGTGACGTGTTGACCACAGCCCAGGTCGCGGGCATCATGGCCGCCAAGCAGACCCACAATCTGATCCCGCTCTGTCATCCGCTGCCGCTGACCAAGGTCGACGTCGAATTTGAGATCGACGAGGCGAAATCGCGCATCCGGATCACGGCCAGCGCGCGCTGCACTGGCAAAACCGGTGTCGAGATGGAAGCGCTCACCGCGGTCAGCGTCGCCGCGCTGACCATCTACGATATGGCGAAGGCGGTGGAGAAGGGCATGTGCATCGGGCATATTCGGCTGGTGCAAAAGAGCGGCGGCAAGAGTGGAGAATGGAGAATGGAGGATGGAGATTAAGGTGCGGGTGAAGTTTTTCGCGGCACCAAGGGAAGCGTTGGAGACCGACGAGATGGAGGTGGACATCCCGGCTGGCTCGACGGTGAAGGATCTGATCGATTTGCTGACGAAAAAGTATCCCGTTCTGGAGTCCTACACGCGCTTCCTCAGCGTGGCGGTCAACCGCGCCTACGTCGGCAGGCAGACCGAGCTGCACGATGGGGATGTGGTCGCTTGCCTGCCGCCGGTGGGAGGGGGTTGAGGGGTATGAAGCTATTTGAGATTACGACAGAGGAACTCTCCGCCGATGAGATCGTGGCCCGCCTGGCACACCCGGACATCGGTGGGGTGGGCGTGTTCATCGGCGTGGTGCGCGGGGAGACGGACGGGCGGGAGACGCAGTACCTCGAATATGAGGCCTACCCGGAGATGGCCGAGGAGCAACTGGGCCAGATCGGCGCGGAGGTTCACGATCGCTGGCCGACGATTCGGGAGATGGCCATCGTCCATCGCATCGGGCGCCTGGAGATCGGAGAGACCATCGTCGTCATCGCCATCTCCTCGGCCCACCGCGAAGAGCTTTTCGACGCCACCCACTACGCCATCGACCGGCTGAAGGAGATCGTGCCCATCTGGAAGAAGGAGGTCTGGAAAGACGGGGCGGAGTGGAAGAGTGAAGCGGGCGGCAGGATAAACGAGGAAAACCAATAAGAAAGAGACGGGGCAATAAATGACAAAACCGATGTTGATTGTGGAGGAAGCCCAAAAGCGGGTCTTGAGCGCGTTTGAGCCATTAGGAGTGGAGCGTGCGCCGATCCTGGAGGCCAAGGGCCGCGTACTGGCCGAGGACGTTCGCGCCGAGGGGAACATCCCGCCGCACGCCAACTCTTCGATGGACGGGTACGCGGTGCGGGCTGCCGACACCACGGGCGCCGCCCCCGGACATCCCATCCGCCTGCGCGTCACCGACGATCTACCGGCGGGTTATGTCCACGAGCAGGAGGTATCCAACGGCGAGGCGATCCGCATTATGACCGGTGCGCCGATCCCCCCGGGCGCCGACGCGGTCGTCAAGGTGGAGGATACGGCCAAGGCGGGGGAATTTGTGGACATCTTCGCCGCCATCGAGCCGGGGAATTATGTCCGGCCGGCCGGCGAGGATGTGCGTGAAGGGGCGCTGATCCTAGAGCGCGGCGTCCGCATCCGCCCCCAGGAGATTGGAATGTTGGCCGCGCTGGGCCGGAAGGAGGTCGCGATTGCGCGTCGGCCTCGCGTGGCGATACTCGCCACCGGGGACGAGTTGGTGCCCATCGACGCGCCGCTCGCGCCGGGCAAGATCCGCAACGCCAACAGCTACTCCAACGCCGCCCAGGTCATCACGCACGGCGGGGAGCCGATTCTATTGGGCATCGCGGGCGACCGGGTGGAGGAATTGACGGCGAAGATCAAGGCCGGCCTTGAACAGAAAGTTGACCTGATCCTCACATCCGGCGGAGTCTCCGTCGGCGACTTTGACCTGGTGAAGGACGTGTTGGCGACCGAGGGCCAGATCAACTTCTGGCGGGTGCGGATGAAGCCGGGAAAGCCGCTGGCGTTCGGACACTTTAACCTCCCTCCCTATGGGGGGGATAGAGGGGGGGGAAATGTGCCCGTTTTGGGCCTTCCGGGCAATCCGGTATCGGTGATGGTCTCCTTCGAGATGTTCGTGCGCCCGGCGCTTTTGAAAATGCAGGGGGTGACGGAATGGCAGCGCCCCACTGTGGACGCCACTTTGATGGACGAGATCGAGCATAAAGACGAGCGCCGCCATTACGTGCGCGTGCAGCTCACTTGGGAGGCGGGGGAATACCGCGTCCATCTCACCGGAGCGCAGGGATCGGGCATCCTCAGCTCGATGGTCAAGGCCAACGCGCTGGCCATCATCCCCGAGGAATGGGATCACGCCCCGGCCGGTGTGCGGGTGCAGGCGATGTTGCTAGATTGACCGCCAATGCGACTTGACAAATCGGACTTGAGGCGTTATCATTGCCTCCATTCATTCTGAAGCGCCGAGCAATCTGAACAGGAATACCTAATGATCAACCGACCAGACAAGCGCTATTTTGCCTACCTCTACTATTATTTTACCCTACCCCAAGGGCAAGCGCTTCACGGCGGGCGGAGGTCTATGGAACTTTAGTAAGTAGGCATTCCCAGGCAAGAAACGAGGAC
>CAZANJ010000410.1:0-3311 GCA_964486415.1 uncultured Anaerolineales bacterium | reverse complement strand
TGCGGCAGGTATGGAAACCTGCCCTACATTGATTTGTTTTGTAATTTTTGTAACTGCTCAGACCCTGCTCAGAGGGGGTTTGCAACCCCCGATTTTTGAACGAGCATAATCCTTTTCTTCGATCAAGTTGCTCAAAAACTCTCAAAAGACGCTGGGTTACAAACCCAGCTTGAGCGGGCTGAGTAGATACTAATTTTTCGACATAATTTGGGACTCTCATAACTTGTGTAGGGTAGCGAAGGCCCTAACTACTCCAAAAATCTGAAAGTATAGAGCACCTGTTCCAGCTTAGACACGATTTTCTCCCGGTTGAACTCCACGACCGTACCCTCCGGATAGGCACCTATATTACCGGAATGGATCAGCAAAGTTACCTCATAACAGGCATCTTCGTGTAACGTGCGATAGCCGAGTTCATCGAAGATGTTCCCGGAAGCAATGCCCGTCCGCGAAAACTTGTGGAAGATTATGGAGTTGATCTCCTCCTCTCCCAGGCTTTCTTCAAGCGTATCCACGGGTGCCAGGCAAGTCGATCCTGTCGCCCCTCGCTCGACGCCGACAATGAAACAGGCATCGAGCAGGTTAGTGGAACTGTAGTATTCGCTGCCCTCCAGGCGTAGATCAAGGGCTAGTTCGCCTCTCACCGCCACGGGAAAACATGCCGGATCTGGGACAAATTCCTCTGGATACCACACCTCAAAGCCGTAAGCTGAATCCCGGTAGCTCTCCCAATCCAGCGGCGCCACTGTCACCGTCAGCCTGAAGTTTGTCTCTCCCCCCACCGAGACAGGGCGGATGAAGTAATCCTGCGTAGCGGGCAGCTCACCGCGCCAGTAAGATTCTCCATCGACATAGCGCTTGAGTGGCACGCCATCTTGCCCCTCGATGCTCAGGAGCACGTCATCGTTCGGTGCGCTGATGTTTACTTCCATCGTCTGGCCCGCCATCGCCCGCAGCACATAACCGCCGCCGAACTCGACGCCCTCGGGGCCAGTGCGTTCGAGATGCCCGTCCACACTCGCGGAAACCTCACCCGGATCGAACTGGATGCGTGCAAAGACAGTCACCCGCAGCTTGAAGTCCGTCTCTTGCCCGGTGAAGATGGCATTGATGATATAGTCCTGCGTGGAGGGTAACTCGCCGCGCCAGAACTGCTCTCCACCGGCACGCCCTTTCAGCGTGGTACCATCGGCGCCTTTTATTTCCAGCAGAACGTTGTCGCGCAGCGAAGTGAGGTCCACTTCCATAGTCTGGTCGGTCAGAGCACGGAGCACGTAGCTTGTCTGCCCGTTCTCCCCGACGTGTCCGGTTATGGTGGCCGATGTGGAGCCTGGGGTGAATCGGATGCGCGTTGGGGCTGGCGTAGGGCTGGGAGTTGGCGGCTGTGGAGTCGCCGTCGATGGCTCAGTAGTTGACGTCGGTGGCACAGGCGTGGGCGTAGGAGCAGCCGGAGTGACTGTCGGAGGCTCAGACGTCGGAGTTTGTGGCGCTGGACTGGGCGTCGGCGCCTGTGGAGATGAGCAAGCCGACATCAAGAGAACGAATAAGGAGAATGTCAAGGCCAAGCGCGCGCTTCTTTTCTTCATGGTTACTTTCCCTCATCAAAAAGGTAACTGCTCAGCCTGCTACTCTTTTTACTCCCACCGGGCTTGTAACCCGGCGAGCTGAGGTTGCCTAACGGTCGAAATAGATCGATTTGCCCGTCACCGAAAGCGGGATACCCATCACGAAATCGGCATCGATCAGGCCAATCTCCCGCGCCACGACGCCGGCGCGGTACATAATGCGATTGTCGACGTTGAGCATGCCGGCAGTTTTCACCGCCGAGCCAATGGCGATGCCCATATCCAGCAAGCGCAAGGCGCAGTTTGGTCCCTTGAACTCCCCATCGACCGTATTCGGCTCGATGCAGGTCTCGCTCCCGCAAGCGGCGCAATCCAGACCGAGCGCCTGCGCGTCCTTCAGGCCGATGAACACCACTGCCTCCGAGTCCATCACGTTCTGTCCATCCCGGTCAAAGTTGGGTTTTCCCGTTCTCTCGCCAAAGGCGAACATCGCTTTGCCCAGACGTTCCAGATCCTCCCCTGCGATGATCTCTATCACCACAAAATCCCGCCCGGCCGCCTTTGGTGCGGTTCTGGCAGCGATAGCCATCAGTTCTGCGACCGTTTGTACGCTCATATATTTTTTCTCCTAATTCTTCTTCTCCTCAAATCGATATTTGTGCATTACGTCCATTGTATACCAGGCGCGGTGAATTGACAAAGTATATCGTCAATCCTTTACCGTCTCCGAATCCCGCCGCCACAGGCCGACACCCCACTGGATCAGGGCCAACTGTGAAAGCCCGATCCAGGCCAAAAGCAGCGTCGCCCCCCATGCAACAGTGCGGATCGGTCGAGCTACGTTTTGATGCAAGTGTTTCAACCGCTCCTGAAGCTGTTGCACTGTATCGGTGTAGCTATCAAGCACGTCCTCGGCATCAGTCACATTCTCGCGGATGTCGAGGATATGATCTCCCATCAAGGAGACGCCAACCTGTACGCTCTCCAGGTTTGCACCCGTCTGCTGCAAGCCCGCTCCCATCTCACGTAAACTATCCGGGACCGGCTCCAGCCCCTCGCCCGCCTGCGCGATAGCCCGATCGAGCGGTACAGCGGGCTGGTACTCTGCTACGCCAAAGCGACTCAAGCCCTGCAACATCCCGTCGATGAGCCCCGCTGTCTCCTCCAGTGCCTCCAATGCTACCAGCGAGGACTCGATGCTTTGTGGCAAGTTTTCTTCGGTCAACTCAGCCATCTCGCCCATCGTCATCTGGGTAGTGCTCAGCGCCTGCCCCACGTCAAGCGTGGTGGTGTAAAGGCCCTCTATGGCGACTCCCGCGTCGTCCAGCGTCATAGTGGTCACATTCAGGGAGCGTTCTACATTGTTCAAGGTGTCGGACAGTAGAACCAACCCGTCATTGGCAGCCAAAGTCACCTCCTCGGCCGCGCGCCAGACGTTCATAATCCCCAGCACGCTCAAGGCGATGCCCAGCGCGCCGATCAAGATCAGCAAAGTTCCCAAGATACGTTTGATCATTTTTCTAATTCCTCTCTGATGGGATGCGTCCCTGGAGCTTCCAAGGCGATTCGAAAATATCCTCCAGAAAGTCGGGGCAGGAGTAAGAGTCGGACATTGTCCCGAATTATTGTGAGGAAGCATTCAGAGTATTAGACCCATTGTATAATAGAGAAGACAAAATAGCAAAAACCCCTCGAGGGTTTTCGAAGCGATTCAAAAATCGGCGGGTATGGAAACCCGCCCTACAT
>CAZANJ010000409.1:0-3320 GCA_964486415.1 uncultured Anaerolineales bacterium | reverse complement strand
GTGTGTTTATGTATGGCTATGTGTCATGCATCTTGCGTCATTCTTCATCCCCAGGCGGCAGCGCGTCCGGGGCCGGTGATGGAGATTGTGCCATCTGTCCGGGAACGTAGGGCATTGTACCGAAACGAGTCAATACCACCGCGCCTAATCCCAGGCAGCCAAGGGTCACCGTCAGCAGCCACCCCAGCGGTGCCAGGCAGAAAGCGGCGCTCAATCCCAGACTGATTAACGTGATAAGCAAGCTACCTAGCCCGGCTCCCCAGGGCGATTCTACCTCGCGAACGTTCAGCGCTTGCAGCAAGCGCTTGCCAACCGCTGCGCCGACGGCGGTCCATCCGAACAATCCGACTGCGCTCAGGGCGAGAGCCGCAAAAAACGCCATCGGTGAGAGGCAGATGGTTATCGCCAGGGTCAAAATGAGAGCCGTTGCCGCTGCCGAGGTCAACAAACCGATGCCCAGGCTCGGCCAGGGATACTCGAAGGCCGTGCTTCCTACCTGCGCCGTCTCGTCGGGCCAGATCAGGACAGCCAAACCGGAGATTATTGCGATGACCAGAATTGTGACGATGCCGCGCAGAGTTCGTAAAACCCATGCTATCACTTCCTCCGGCCCAGAGACCCAGAACGGCGCTTGTGGGATCCTCGGGAAGGGCGCGTCCATAAAATCGCGCCCAGGGTTGAAACGGAAGCCGCGCAGAGACGGCCCTTCAATGACCTCCCCGTCCACGCGGGCACCATCGGCAAGTTCTATGTCACAGTTCCACGTGCAAACCACGTCGCTCTGCACCCGGGCGCTCTCGCCGAGCACAATGTTCCCGCCGGAGACGACCAACTCTCCTTCGATCTGACCTTCCACGTCGGCGTCGCCGTTCCAGATGACCACGGAGCCTTGGACACAGCTATCGACTTCCAACTCCACATCGCCGTTGAAGACGATCAGATCCCCCTCCAGGGATTCTCCCTCGGCCAAGGTGTAGTTTTCATTCCAGATGACGATGCCATCGTCCGGCAGCCCCTCCGCTGCCATCACCGGCCTGGCAGTGACCAGGAGGAACAAACCGAAGAGCAGTAGGATTGCAGATTGCAAGTTGCGAATCGCGAATGACGGCGAGCTTGCTCTATTTTCCATTCTCGGCTGACTCTTCAGCCACTCTCCATTCTTCATTCTCCACTCTCCATTCACTCCTCGATCAGTTTCACCGTGCCGACTCCGGTTGTGAGCTGGACGCGCAGCTCAGTCTCCGCCTCGCCGAAGGCGGCGTTGGTGTAGACGTCGCCCTCCTTTTGCAAGTCGGGAGCTTCGACGTTCGAGAGCCCCCCTCTCGCCTTGACGCGCACGCCCACTTCTTCGGGCAAGCGTATGGTGACCGACCCCACGCCAGACGTTACTTCCACCTCGGCAGAGTTCCTCCAGGCACCGGTGAGGTCGAGTTTGATGTCGCCCACGCCGCCCTGGAGCTTAACCTCGGCCGGGCTGGCGTTGCCAACTCGGAGCATCTCGACCTTCGAGGCGCCGGTGTCCAGTGTGAGCCGTTCCATATCGACCGGATTAGGCTCGTCGAAGTACATAATGTAATCCCCGGCCCCTGTGTCGAGATCGAGCGCCGACAACTGCAACCCGGTGAAATCCAGATCGCCGTTCCCGGCGCCGAGCTTCAGGTCCATTTCAAGGGGAACTTTGGGCGAGAAATTCAAGTCCCACTCATTATGGATGTTGCCGGTGGGTATGCCCCAGTTATCCTTTTCTCCGCCCTGCCTGATGGTGAGCGAGTCGCCGCGCTGGATCACCTCCGGCGCCCAGCGCTCGACGTTGTAGCGGAAGTGACCGGAGAAAAGTTCGTCCGACACGCCGGTCTCCAGTTCCAGCTTGCCCACGCCGAAGGTGATCTCAACTCTCGTTGGCCCCGCATCGGCGAGCGGGACGGAATGTCGTTCATCCTGCATCTCTCCCACCGCAATTGTCGGCACATTGATGTCGATGTCCGGCACATCTGGCGTGACGCCACAAGCGAGGCAACCGATCGCCAGCAGAATCGTCACCACCAAAATAATGAACCTACCCATAGCCAATTCCTCCTTATCCGTGCGCTGTCCGCAAGCGTCGCATCGTTCCAATCCAGAGCATATTCAGCGCCAATGCCAAAGCCAAGCTCATCAGAACCAACAGGGCCAGGGGAATGGCTAATTGGTCCCACAACACGAGCAGGGCGCGCGCCAATGCCTGCAAAAGCGCCAGCAGTTGGGTCAGAGTCTGCGGTCCCCCACTGATCAACGCCGGCGCGAGGTTCAGCTTGGATAACAGGCCGAGTAGCGCGGGCGCAAATACCAGAACGCTCAGCGCTACACTCCCTAGCGCCAGCGCCACGCCGCCAGTCAGCACGCGCCGCGCGCGCTCCCGGCGCTTGATGCGGGCCATTACCTTCGCATGCAGCCCAACCGGCGCTTGCACCATAGTTGACGCAGCGAACAGTTGATCTAGCGCCTGCATACGCTCCCGCTCATCTAGACTGCCGCTATCCCCAGGCCCCATTCTCCATTTCCCATTCTCCATTCTCTATTCTCCAATCTCTACTCCCCATTCTCCATTCTCCTCTTCCATCATCTCGGCCAGAGCACGCCGCGCCCGATAGAGCCGCGACTTGATCGCGCTCACTGTCAGGTCCAGCACTTCGGCTATCTCCGTATAAGGGCAATCATACCAATAGTGGAGCGTGATAGCGGCGCGGTCGGTGGGTGAAAGTCGACCCAACAATCGCTGTATCCAGGCCTCTCGCTCATGCTGCGCGACCACGGCCTCTGGATTCGGGCTGGGTTCCGCCAGACCCTCCGGCTCGGCGATTTCCTCCTTCAGCGGCAACCAGTCGATGCGCCGCCGTCGCAGCCGGTCGATGCAGTGATGGGACGCGATGGAGAGCAACCAAGTGCTAAAGGATCGCCCCGGATCGTAGCTATCCAGATGGACGTAGGCTCGCAGGAAAGCTTCCTGTGCCGCTTCCTCGGCCTCCGCCCTGTTGCCCATCATGCGGTAGGCCAGGTTGAAGACGGGCGTCTGATAAGCCTCAACCAGACGCCCGAAGGCGGCTCGATCACCCTCGCGTGCTGCTTGAATCCACTCTGATTCGTTAGTCACCCACGTGCTCCGCGGAAACTGTGTGTCTCCAGCTAATTTCTATACGTATTATACATCACAAGGTTGCAAGCGAAAGGAACGCTCCCGCAGGGAAATCGTAGCGGTTCCAAGGCCCTCCAGAGGCCACCAAAGGCATTCTGCGGCGTTGGGTGAGTCCATCAACCCCAAGGCGGCGGGTATGGAAACCCGC
>CAZANJ010000408.1:0-3322 GCA_964486415.1 uncultured Anaerolineales bacterium | reverse complement strand
AAGCCGTTTGCGGTTTTCGAAGCGATTCCAAGGCCCTCCAGAGGCCACCAGAGGCGTTCTGTGGCATTGGGTGAGTCCATCAACCCCACGGCGGCGGGTATGGAAACCCGCCCTACATCCTCTGGCTATGTAACTTTTGACTTGCTTCGAAATCCCTATTCTACCCCATGTCCGCAGCAAGATGGCTTGTCCCACCCCAATCCGTGGGGTATAATCAAGCTTATACAAATGAGCAAGACAAGCAGTGTACACAATGCCGATTCAGCAGGACAAATAAACCTGAGATTTATCGCCTGGCTATTCATCGCCGGCGGGATAGTCATAACCCTACTCAGTTGCCTTAAACTCTATCCCTACGTGCATTCTCGCCTGATTGCACCATCCACCAATGAGCAATCTCCAGCGACTGAGCGACATCTTCTAACTCTGCCGGTACTCGCTACCACATCCATCACACCGACCGAGATGTCGCTCACTTCATCACCCCCCACACCGATGCCCAATATGGCAGCCGATGCAGACGCAGCCTTGCTCTCGCCGACACGCATCATTATCCCAAGCATCGGAGTGAATGCCCACGTCGAGGCCGTATCCTGGCATGTGAGAGAGGTAGAGGGAAAAAGAGAGATAATTTGGGAGGTGCCGGAGCGATACGCTGCCGGCTGGCATAAAAATTCTGCATCACCGGGCGAGCAGAGCAACATAGTCATCAATGGTCACAACACCACACATGGCGAGATATTCCGGGGATTGTATAAGCTGAAATCTGGCGATAATATCGTCTTGCACGCCGGCGACTTGGCCCATACCTACACCGTATCCGAGACAATGGTGCTAAATGAAAGCACTCAGTCGATAGCAACGCGTGACAAACATGCACGCTATGTTATGCCGACAAGTAACGAGCGACTGACACTGATCACTTGCCATCCCTATGGCAGCCTACGCAACCGCTTGATCGTGATCGCTCAACCTACCCAGACGGACAAAATAACCGCTCGAAGCTTTAGGAATTTCAGACCTCTATGGAAGCTATGGAACATAAAGTGAGTCGAGCAGATTGGAGTATTGATGAATATGTCAACCTTGTTGAATTTTCCGCCGCTCTCCCACATACGTCGTAACCACGCATTGGAACACGCCACTATTCAGATCCTCAGCGCCCGTCATCGTGGCATCAAGTTAGCGGGTCGATCCTCGCTCTGGGGCTTCTATCTCTACGGCGATGTGCCCACTGAAGATGTGGTAAAAGCCGTTAAAGATGGGCTACGACGGCTGAAAGCCGGACAGAGCCAGTTGGCCATCCATCCAAACTGTGGCTCCAACTTCGCCGTCGCCGGAACGATAGCCGGGCTAGGAGCCTTCATCGCCCTCGGAGGCATATCCAGACAAGAGGCCGAAAGTCGTAAAGAGCGCCTTTCTCGCTTGCCCTTTGCCTGCGCCATCGCGACGATGGGGGCCATTCTAGCAAAGCCACTGGGCGCCATCTTCCAGGCCCACGTGACTACCCAAGCAGATCTCGGCAACTTGCAAATCATCGACGTCACACGGGAAGAACACGCAGGTCTCATCGTCCACTCTATCAGGACGGAAGGGTAAATAAACAATTGAGCAGCAAGCCCACTTTTTACGTCTTTCACGGTGCGGATGAGTTCACCCGCGCCGAGACGTTAGCCGATTTTAAGCATCGGCTCGGGCCACCCGACGTGGTCGCGCTAAACACCAGCGTCCTCGAAGGAAAAAACATGACATTTGCCGATCTGCGTCATGCCTGCGACGCCATGCCTTTCCTGGCTGATAAACGTCTCGTCATAGTCCAAGGATGGCTGACAAAGCTCGCACCCCGAAGGGGACAAAAAGAATCGCATAAGAAAACACTGAATGCCCTGGTCGAGTACCTTCCTCACTTGCCCCCGACGACCCGCTTGGTCTTCGTCGAGGAAAAAGTGTTGCCTGCCAGCCATCCAATCATCAAGCTAGCAAAGCAGGAGAAACGCGGTTACGTCAAACGCTTCAAACAGCCCGACGCCAATACATTGCCCAGCTGGATCAAAAGGCGAGCTGAGAAACAAGGCGGGGAGATTGAGGGACGCGCAGCTCATCAACTCGCTGCCATCGTCGGGAATGATTTGCGCTTGCTGGATCAAGAAATCCTGAAACTGGTGACCTACACAAACGCGGAACGTCCCATCACGAGCGAGGATATTGACCTTCTGGTACCTTACTCACAGGACGCCGTTATCTTCGACATGGTAGACGCGCTTGGCAAACGAGATGGCCGCACCGCTGCGCAGACACTTCACCGCCTCCTAGAGGAAGGTGAGCATCCCCTGGGATTGCTGGGTATGATAACGCGTCAATTTAGACTTCTGATTCAGATCAAGGAACTGAAGGCAAAAGGAGTTTCATCGCGGGACGGTGCTAAGGCATTGGGCTTGCACCCTTTCCCGACTCGCAAGATTTACAACCAAGCAACCTATTTCACCGCCGAGCAGTTGGAAAAAGTGTATCGTCATCTCTCGCACACTGATGTCTCTATCAAAACTGGAAAAATAGACGCGGAGGTAGCATTGGATCTACTGGTAGCAGGGTTGGCGGTCAATAGTTGAGCAGTTTTTTGCCGCTAGAACCTAGCCATGCTATAATCGCTTGAAGCGCCGACAGATCTCAGTCGGGAAAACTCACCTAATACCCACAGCCAACGCTCGTGGCAGGTGACTGACCTACCCGCCGCTAGTCATCGCCAACTGAGATTCTCGCTATCTATGGCCTGATCAGAGCCACCATTTTGTATCCAGCCGGATCGGTCCGGATATTTATCAAATCTTAGTCCTTTCCAGTCGTTCTTTAGGAGGAGCAATGATTGAGAAAAAGCTAGCCCTTCGCAACCGTATCATTGGCTTGCTGCTACGCGATGCCAGGGAAAAAGCCGGGAGAACGAAGACCGAATGTGCCGAGGCTTTGGATGTATCTCCCAGCACGATCACAGCGTATGAGGAAGGACAACAATCCATATCTCTGCCAGAGCTGGAAGTGCTGACCTACTTGCTTAACACGCCAGTAGACCGCTTCTGGGAACATGCCCCTAAGTTATTGAAAGGTGAAGGTTCTCCCAAGTTCCAGCGCGTGTTGGGACTGCGCCAAAGAATCGTAGGGACACTTCTACGCCAGGCCCGACAGGAAAAAGATATAACACAAAAAGAGCTGGCTGAAGTACTGGACTGCTCCCCTAGCCTCATCTCCGATTATGAGCACGGCGAGCAAGCAATCCCGATGGCAGAACTGGAAACGCTGGCCCGCCATCTGCAAGTGCCTATGGAGT
>CAZANJ010000407.1:0-3329 GCA_964486415.1 uncultured Anaerolineales bacterium | reverse complement strand
ACGATGTTGCTCAGCGCCGCGTCGAGCACCTCGGCGGGCGGGATGAGATGATCGGAGGCATACTGGCGCAAGCGCCGCAGGGCCAGGACGAGGAAAGTGCCGCTGCCACAGCCCGGATCGATGAGGCGGTCATCGAGCTCGCCCCTGTAGCCCACCTGGTTCAGCAGCCGCTCGGCCAGCCAATCGGGGGTGTAATACTCGCCCAGATCGTGGCGCAACTTGCGCGGCACAAGGTACTGGTAGAGTTTCTTGAGCAAATCGCGCGTGCTCTCCGGCTCCAGCGCGCTGGTGGCCGGCTCGAAATTGGAGAGTGTGCGGGCCAACTCGCGAATCCCATCCGCCAACTCATCGCTCCAGACGTCAAGATACCAACCGAAGAAATCGCCCTCGAGGAAGTTCTTGATACCCAGCATCGCGAAGGTGCCTCCATCCTCCAAACCGGTCAATTGTCGGCGCAACTGCTGCTCCGTCGCCGTGGGCAGCATCGCGATGAAAGAGCCCACCAGCGCGCCCCGCTGGAGCGAGGCCAACTCCGCCGCCAAAAACTTCATCAGCAACGCATAATAGGTGTGAACGGCGAAGAACAGCGGCTTCAGCAGGGGCGATCCCTCGGCGATGCATCGCCCGTGGTCGCCCACCATGCGGTAAAGGGCCGCCAGTTCGGGAGCGTCCCGCTCCGCCTGGCCCAGGTCCTCGCCATAAACGATACCGAAGAGACGCTCCCACTCGGCGAAGAACATATCGACCCGCGCGTTAGAGCCATAATCCTGGAGCAGATTATAGAAAATGTTGACCAGACGGGGCGCAATATCGCCTCCGGGGCCAAAATCAGCGGCCAGCGCCTCCGGGGTGAGGGGCTTTCGGGATAGAGAGCGCAGATAAAGGAGGAAAAGCTCAACGCTCTCGCGCCCGACCGGTACAGGGCCGACCAATTGGAAAACACCCTGGCACTTCTCTACATCCAGGAAACTGGCCTGCGTACCGGGCAACGGGGGCATGGGCGATTCTCGCTTCCGCCCCGTGGCCGAATAGCGCAGGAAGAGGATCTGTTCTCCATCGGTACCGATGCCGATCATGCTCTCCAGCGCCTCGGCCTGTTCATCCTCGCCGCCCGCGGCGCTGGCCAGATCGACCAGATAGCGGGCGATCTGCCGGGCCGCTTCGAGAGGATACCCCTTCTCGGCCAATCGACCGGGGCGCTTATACTCAATCACGACGTGGCCGTAGACGGCATCGGCGAAGCCGGTGAGCGTGGTCTTTTCATATTCGGGCACAGCGGTCAGCCCCAGTGCGTCCAGCGTGGCGCTCAAGGCCTGCTCCAGGCCGACCCGAAGATCTTCCTCGGTAATGGCCCGCTTGGCGGCCTGGCGGATGGCCTGGGCTAGATTATCGGCGGCTAAGGATTCTGAATTTTTCGACATGTAACCGTTCCACCTACTTTTTCATCTAATTATCACGATGTTGAGGTCGGACAACACCACGTCTCCGACCGCTCATCGCGGAAGGCGCTGAGAATGCCGCACCCATAACAGCGCTCGCGGCAATCGACCGTCGTCTCGCCGCGCCGGCTGCGCTCATACTCGCGCCACAGGAAGCGCTTGCTCACACCGACGCTGAGCACGTCCCAGGGGAAAACCTCATCAGCGCCGCGCTCGCGATAAGCGTAAAAATCGGGGTCGAGCCCAGCCTTCCCGAAGGCCCGCATCCAGGCGCCGAAGTCCCGCTGATCGCTCCAGGCGTCGAAGCGGGCGCCCAGCTCCCAGGCCCGCTCCACCACCTCCGCCAACCGCCGATCACCCCGCGCCAGCATCGCCTCCAGCAACGATATCTCCGGATCATTGTAATCCAGCTTCAGCCCGCCGCCGCGGATCTCGCGCCGCAGCAGGGCGTGCTTCTTGCGGATCGCGCGGCTCGGCTCCAGCGCCACCCACTGGAACGGCGTATGGGGCTTGGGCACGAAAGTGTTGACGCTGACGTTGACCTGAGTCTTGCGCCCATGCACCCGCCGCCCGATGGCCCGCACCCGCCGCGCCATATCGGCGATGGCCTCGACGTCCTCCATCCGCTCCCCCGGCAGCCCGATCATGAAATACAATTTGATCGTGCGCCAGCCGCGCTCGAAGACCTCCTGCGCCACCTCGAAGATCTGCCCGGTGGGGATGTTCTTGTTGATTATATCGCGCAGCCGCTCGGTGGCCGCCTCCGGCGCGAAGGTGAAGCCGGAATGTCGCCCTTGGGCCATCGCATCGGCCAGCGCGACGGAGAAACTGTCGGCCCGCAGCGCTGGCAGCGAGATCGAAAGATGATCAGCCTCGAAGCGCTCGGCCATCTCCTCCACCAGCCGCTCGACGCCGGAATAATCCGAAGGCGAGAGCGACATCAGGCCGACCTCATCGAAGCCGGTCTCGCGCAAGATGGCCTCGGTGGCCTCCAGTATCTCCTCGACCGGACGCTCCCGCACCGGGCGCATGATCATCCCGGCCTGGCAGAAGCGGCAGCCGCGCGTGCAGCCCCGGCTGATCTCAATCGCGGCCCGATTGTGGCTCACGTCCACGGTGGGCACGAGCAACCGCGCCGGCGGCGGCAGCAACGCGGCGACCACGCGCTTGAGGACGGGCAACGGGGCCTCCGGCAGGTTCGCCTCGATGGCGGCGACGGTGCCATCCTCGTTGTAGCTCACATCGTAGAAGCGCGGCACGTAGACGCCCGGCACGCCCGCCAGGGCCCGCAGTTGGGCCAAACGCGGTTGATCGCGCACCCGCTCGTAGGCCCGCACCACGTCGACAACAGCCTCCTCGCCATCGCCGATGACGAAGGCGTCCACGAAGGGCGCCACCGGCTCCGCGTTGAAGGTGGCATGTCCACCGGCGATGATGAGGGGGAAACTTTCATCCCGCTCAGCGGAGCGCAAGGGGATTCCGGCCAGATCGAGCATCTCCAACAAGTTGGTGAAGACTTGCTCGTAGGGCAAGGACACGCCGACGATGTCGAAATCGGTCAGGGGGCGCTTGCTCTCCAGACTGTAGAGCGGGATTTCCGCCTCGCGCAGCGCGGCGATCATATCGACCCAGGGCAGGTAGGTTCGCTCGGCCAGCACGTCGGGCAGCCGGTTGAGCGCGTCGTAGAGGAGGGCCAGCCCCAGGTTGGACATTCCCAGATCGTAGATGTCAGGGAAGGCCAAGCAGACGCGCGTGGAGGCGGCGTCCCAGCCATAATCCTCAGAAAGGCCGACACTGTTATACTCACCGCCGACGTAGCGGCCGGGCTTGCGCACGGTGGGGAGAATGTGTTCCAGCTTTTTCAAATCAATCTGCATCTGTGTCTACTTT
>CAZANJ010000406.1:0-3340 GCA_964486415.1 uncultured Anaerolineales bacterium | reverse complement strand
CGTGCCAGCTGGAGCATGCCACGCCCGATCAGGTGGCCGACCAGCTCGACGTCTTTCTGGGGCATCCCACGGTCAATCCGCAAGGTGAGCCCATCCCGCGAGCGGACGGAGGCCGACCATCGCGCCCTTTGACGCCCCTGACCGCCCTCTCCGCCGGCCAACGCGGTCACGTGGTCCGCTGCGACGTGAGTGAAGCCGCGCAGGCATTCCTCAGCGAGCAGGGCATCCGCCCGGGCGCCAAGCTGACGGTGGAAGCTGTTGGAGGAGCTCGCTCTGAGCCTGTCGAAGGTGGCAGCATCCTGGTGTTGGTGGCGGGCACGCGCGTCTCGTTGGCGCGGAGCCTAGCGGAGGGCATCCAACTGGACAAGGAACGAACAGAAGAAGTGGACGGCGAGGTGAGAAGCACTTCGCCTCAATCAACATCTACTGTCGCAAAGACAGAGGAGGATTCTGATATGCAGACCAAGGTCGAGACAGCAGTTCGCCAGATACCGCTCCACAAGCTCAAAGCTGGGCAGCGGGGCATCGTCGTGCGCGTGGGCGGCAAGGGCCCGGCCAAACGGCGTATGATGGATATGGGGCTGGTGCCAGGCAGCGACGTGGAGGTCGTGCGCGTGGCGCCATTGGGCGACCCGATTGAGTTCACCGTCAAAGGTTACAGCCTCTCGCTCCGCAAGTCGGAGGCCAAGCGCATCACGGTTGAAGTGAAGGACTGAAAGGAACGTCGATGATGCCTTTGGCAATGGTGGCCCCCGGCGAGGAGGTGCGACTGACCGCCATCCGTGGTGGACGGCGCTTGCGCAAGCGATTAGCCGACCTGGGGCTGAATCTCGGTATGACGGTTCGCGTCGTGCAGCGCGACAGGCACGGGCCGCTGATTCTGGCCGTGAAGGACGCCCGGCTGGCGCTGGGGCGCGGCATGGCCCACAAGATTATGGTTGAATTGACGTAACACACACTTACAAATCCACAAAGGAGCAAGACTTATGGCTACACAACACACAATTGCCCTGGCCGGCAATCCCAACGCCGGCAAGAGCACCCTATTTAACGCCCTGACCGGTGCCCGCCAACACGTGGGCAACTGGCCGGGCAAGACGGTCGAGAAGAAGGAAGGCGTCTGGCAGCACAAAGGTCGCGAGTACCAGGTCGTCGATCTGCCGGGCACCTACAGCCTGACCGCCTATTCGCTGGAGGAGATCATCGCCCGCAACTACATCGTGGACGAACATCCCGACGTCGTGGTCACGGTGATCGACTCGGCAAACCTGGAGCGCAACCTCTACCTGGTAGTGCAGATCCTGGAGATGGGCATTCAGGTCGTGGTCGCGCTCAACATGAGCGACATCGCCGAGTCGCGCGGCATCAAGATCGACGTGCCCAAGCTCTCGCAGGCCCTGGGCGCCCCGGTGGTGCCCACCGTCGCCAGCAAGGGCCAGGGGCTCGACCAACTGGAAGAAACCATCATCAACACCGTCCAGGCGTAACCGTAGGGGCGGGACTCCGTGCCCGCCCAATTGGATAGAAAGGAAGGATAATGTCAACTCATACTATGGCATACACCAAGGGCCCGGCCTTGGTGTATTACGGACGTGAAGTAGAAAACGAGATCAGCGAGCTGCAAGAGCTGATCGAAGCACACGCATCCCTGACGGAGCGCTATGCGCCCCGGTGGCTGGCCATCAAGCTTCTGGAGGAAGACCGCGACGTGATCGCCAAGGTCGAACAGTTGGGCGACACGGCGGACGTGCTGGAGGCGGCCAACCGGAGCATCGCTCATCTGCGCCAGGTCTACGGCGACGACGTGGACACCGTCATCGCCGACCGGCGCTACGGCTGGATCAACGGCCTGGTCAAAGAGGTCGTTCGACGCACCGGCGCGGAGCGCAAGACGCTCTCCGACAAAATCGACAGGGTCGTGACCAACCGCGTGCTGGGCATCCCCATCTTCCTGGCGCTGATGTGGGTGGTCTTCAAGGTCACCACCGACGTGGCCGGGCCTTACCTGGATTGGGTGGACGGCGTCATCGGCGGGCCCATCACCAACTGGGTGGTAGCCATCCTGGGCGCGGTCGGCCTGAGCGCCACCTGGGTGGAGAGTCTGTTCGTGGACGGCATCATCGCCGGCGTGGGCGGCGTGTTGGTCTTCGTGCCGGTGATGATGTCCCTCTACCTGGCCCTGGCCGTGCTGGAGGACTCGGGCTACATGGCCCGCGCCGCCTTCGTGATGGATCGCTTGATGCACGCGCTGGGGCTGCACGGCAAGAGCTTCTTGCCCATGATCGTCGGCTTCGGATGCACCGTGCCGGCCCTCTACGCTACGCGCACGCTGGAAAACGAAAAGGACCGTATACTGACCGGGCTGCTGGTGCCTTTTATGAGCTGCGGCGCGCGGCTGCCGGTCTACGTGCTCTTCGCCTCGATCTTCTTCCCGGGCCGGAGCGGCGCGGTGATCTTCTGGCTCTACATCACCGGCATCGTCACCGCCATCGTGCTCGGCGTGGCGCTCAAGAACACGCTCTTCAAGGGCAAGGAACAGTCGCCCTTCGTGATGGAGCTGCCGCCCTATCGTATGCCCACCCTCAAGGGCATCTGGTTCCATATGTGGGAGCGCACCAGCGCCTTCGTGCGCAAGGCCTGGACCCTGATCCTGGCGACCAGCGTCATCATCTGGGTCCTCTCGGCCATTCCCGTGAGTGGCGGCGCTTTCGCCGACGTTGAGGTGGGGAACAGCGCTTTCGCCACGGTCTCTCGCGTGATCGCCCCCGTCTTCAAGCCGCTGGGCTTCGGCGACTGGGAACCGAGCGGCGCGCTGATCACTGGCTTCGTGGCCAAGGAGGTCGTGGTCGGCACCATGGCCCAGATCTACGAGGTGGAAGGGGCCGAGGAAGCCGCCGAACCGACCACCTTCTTCGAGGACATCGGCGAGATCGTGACCAGCTTCATCGGCGCCACGTGGGACACTGTTAAATCGATTCCCCTCATCGTGGGCGTTGACCTGTTCGGCGGGGAGGAGGAGGGCGAGCCGACGGCGCTGATGGCCGCGGTGGAGCAGGACTTCGAGCAAACCAGCGGCGGACACGGCGCGCTGGCGTCGGTAGCCTTCATGGTCTTCGTGCTGATCTACACCCCGTGCATGGTGGCCGTCGCCGCCGAGCGGCAGGAGTTGGGCGCCAAGTGGATGTGGGTCAGCATCATCGGGCAGTTGGTTCTGGCGTGGCTGATGGCCTTGGTCATTTTCCAGGGCGGCCTGCTGCTGGGGCTGGGGTAGCTGTAGCGCAAGTAAACAAGTAAGCGAGCTGAGCGAGACTATCCTATGTGAGGAGGTCTCGCTTAGTTT
>CAZANJ010000405.1:0-3344 GCA_964486415.1 uncultured Anaerolineales bacterium | reverse complement strand
TTGGCCTCCCCGCTGCCCCGATGAGCACGCCCACTTTTCCGGTATATCTGCCGCTTGTTCAAAGATAGGGGCACGGTTCAGAAACCTTGTTAGTATGCGCTAGCTACCGGACACTTTTTCAGAGGCAATATCTCTCGTCTGTAAGACTAGCAAAAGTCGTTCTTCGACAAGCTCAGAATGACTTTTGCGGCCCCGTAAGCACCCGCAATCATCCTTCGACAGGCTCAGGATGATTGCTCACTCGACCAATTAGAAAGTGTCCGGTAGCTAGTAGTATGCGTTTAGTTTTATGAGCAGACTTCTGTTGAAGGGGATATTACGTTGATGGATCGTTCGACAACGTGGATCACGAATGGGTGATCCGAATGCTAGAGGACCGCATAGATGACCGACCGTTTCTGAGGCTGATCAAGAAATGGCTGAAGGATTGTAGGGCGACCGAAGACGAGGCGGACACACGACATCCGAGGGGCAGTTTCGACAGCTTAGGCCGGAATGCGGAAGCGAGTATTACTGAAGAGCCCGGTGCGAGAAAACCGCACGCCGGGATCTGTACGGGGTCTGTCGGGTAACTGGCAGTCCTACCGTGATGGTGCCCAATCAGATGCCCAGTCGATGTTAATCCAGACCAATAGATTGATTATCAGGTCTTTCCAGGAATCCGATGTGCCTGAGTACGCAGCAATCGTCGCAGATCCCGAAGTGACGAGGTTTCTTGGCGATGGATCACCGCATTCCTACGAACAAGCGGCTGCATACGTACACAACTGCATTCGATCAGAGGCTAAGGAAGGTGTCGCACGATATGCTGTCATCCTAAAGGAAACGGAAGAGTTGATTGGATTCTGTGGCTTCAAGAAAATGTGTGACTACATCGACTTTGGATGGCGATATGCTAGGTGAGCTTGGGGTAATGCTTACGCCACTGAAGCAGCGGTTGCAGTACTCAACTATGGGGTTGCCACATTGAAGCTGGGTGGAATTGTTGCCGAATCTGCAGTTGAGAACATTGGGTCGGTTCGCGTCATGGAAAAGATAGGTATGCAATTCGAAGCTTTCGGTGAAGTGCGTGGACGAAAGACTGTGCGTTACAGACAACCAAGCACAAAGGATAGTGGGGCAAGTCAATTGATGGAGGAAAAGGGCACCTAACACGGCATGAAGCCGACGCGGCTGACGCCGCGAGTTGTATCGGGGCGCGGTTTGGGTGTGTGGGTTCGGTGCAAAGTGGAGTTCGGTTGGGGGCCGCCGCGCGGCTTATGCCAGCCGTTAGGCAGCCCTATGGCCTGGGTTGTTTTCAAGGAAGATCGGGCGAAGAATAAGTTGCGGAGGAGGCAATGGACAATAATCGATTATTTAAATGGCTATGGCGAGCCAACGCTGTTCTCCTAGCCTGTGCAGCAGTTCTAGTTATCCTCGACTCCGCGCGTGGAGAGATTCGTCGTTTCCGAGACAGATATTTTCCCCCTGAAGTCGCCGCCAACATGCAGACTTATGTTGAGACTGAGGAAGGAGATGCAGTTCTGGAAGCAAGTTGGCGGTATGGTAATCTGCGAAAGTTGCCGGGGGGTGACTTTCTGATTCCGTTGTATATGCTCGGAGGCAGTGAGGATGGGCGACATAGCTCGCTGAGAAATTTCGTGTTTCTGGATGCACATTCAGAGAATTGCAGACGGCTACTACCAGACAACACAAGTTCTGTGTTTAGTTATGAACTGCTGACAACTAGTGATTATGAGCATAGTGATGCAGTGTTATATGAGATCCTGGATGGCGAGGAGATTTCCATTTATCTGTCTCGCACAAACGGAGAAGGATTGGTCGAGATAGTTGACAATGTCGACCGTTATGTGAATTTCGTGATAGACGATGACTATCTAATGGTGTTCTATGTGAAAGCCAGCAGGGGCTGGGTTGCACGGGTTGACTTATCTGACCTTACTGTGACGGCAATGATTGAGCTACCCGAGGCAGAATACTAAATGCGCCGCCTAACCCGTCGCTGAAGCTGACGCGGCTTCGCCGCGGTTGTATCTGGGCGGCTGGGCAGAGTCGGAGGCTGGTCAACGGGTCGTCTCAGGCAAACCCGCCGCGCAGCTTAGCTCCACCCGTTAGGCGTCTAAGAGGTCGCGCACGTGATCGAACTGCATCCGATAACGCCCGAAAACTATTCCGAGGCTTTGGAACTATCGGTACTTCCAGAGCAACAGGCGTTCGTGGCAGGAATACTCAAAACTCTGGCTGACGCCTACGTCTGGCACGATAGCCTTTTCAGACTCGCCTTTGAAGGCGACGTTGTTGTGGGATATTTGCTCGTGTTTCCATTCGAACGGGAAGGAAAGCGCATAGTGAACATCGTTCGACTAATGATCGATGCCAGGTATCAGGGCAAAGGACTGGGGAGCGACCTTCTGGAGACTGCTATTGATTGGATCTCGAGATTTGAGCCTCGACCGAATTTGGTTCGAATATCGACGCTCCCTGACAATGCTGTAGCGCTGTCACTCTACAAATCTCATGGTTTCAACGAAGCGGGAGTCGAAGATGGAGAGATTGCACTCTATCGAGAAATGAACTGTGACGCCTAACACCAAGTTAGGCGCGTGGCTTACGTAGACACTTGAGGATCGTATGAAGGTTAAATCACTCTACGATACATCGTTCGTTGAAATGACGTTTAACCAAGATGCCTCTGATGCTCCTCAATGCCAGGACGATCTTGCCATTGATGTGGAGGTATTTTCATCTAGAGGCTTCTATGGAAATCGTAGGGAGGTTTGGTTTCTGCGGCAGACTCTGGATGAGTTTATCCACGATCTTGAAGCCTTTGAGGCAACACGGCGTGGCTCTGCTGTCCTGAGCAAATGTCCACAGAGCGCGTACAATGATTTTGAGCTTAGGATTTCTGCTATTGATGCAGGACAAACTATGTTCTTCGCAATTGACCTCTTGAGAATTGCCTATACTCCCGACGATCAGATCCACCCTTTCAGGGTATCCGTTCACTTCGTCTTTGATCCGTCGATGTTACAAAGCATCATTAGAGACTTCAAGCGGTTGTTTCGAGTGGGCGAATAGCCTCATACTCGGGCTGTGAAATTTGTTAGTGTACGCGCCTAACCAGGGCGTGAACCTGACGGGGCTGACGGGGCTGAAAAACAAGGATTCGGTGCGCATTGTGATTCGGTCCGTGGCGAAGGCGGTCGCACCGCAGCCGCCACGCAGGTTACGCCTGGCCCGTTATGGCGGCGGCAGGCGAGAAGGACATTATTTATTGCAAGAGAGTACCGATGTCCACTTCGGCGACGGATCAATCCAACACCTTCGAGCAGCCGCGATTCGAG
>CAZANJ010000404.1:0-3365 GCA_964486415.1 uncultured Anaerolineales bacterium | reverse complement strand
AGTAGTAGTTACGACTCGTTGACTTTTGTCGTTTAATGTGCTAATATAACAATGCTTATACTTGTCGGATTAGACGCCCTTATCCCTCTCATAGTGCGGTTCGGCGGTGCGTTTTTATTTTTTCTTATCTTATATTCTCGTAAAGCGATCTAGTGCGTAAAAACGAGAGCCGCGCTACGGCTAGGCTTGCGAAAGTCCTGATGTGACGCCGATGATGACTATTCTTCGGTCAAAGTGGTTATTCTGAGCTCCAGAAGCTGTTGTATTAAGCCTTCGCAAGATCACTGCCGATTATAAACATACCCTTATGGGGTGTCTTCTGACAGGTGAGGCCATTATCGGCGCTCGCCTGTTTTCATTTTTAGACTCGCTCATTCGGTCTTATCAGGAGGAACCATTGTGAGTGCGGAATTTATCTCTCGTATCACAGGTATGATCGCGGGGGCTGTGGGAAGCGTCTTTCTGGGAATCTACGTGGCGAGCCAGTTGGACGGGCCAGCCTATCAATACGCCGTGATCTTCTCACTCATCGGCGCATTGGCGGGTCTGGTGCTCACCCCTTACATGACAGTGCGACCGTTCATCGCTTTGCGCAAACGCATCCGGCAAGCGCCGACGCAACAGTTGCTGGCCGCCATCATCGGCATGGTCATGGGGCTGATTGTGTCCGCTCTGCTCGCGCTGCCCCTCTCTTTGCTTCCCTCTCCATTCAGGCAGATCCTGCCCTTTGTCGCCGTGCTCCTCTTCGGCTATCTGGGGATCATGGTGATGATCACCCGCCAACACGACATCTTCAACCTCATACGCGGGCGACGAGGAGAACGCGGCGAGGCCCAAGATATGACACATAGAGGGAGCCAGGTGCTGCTGGACACCAGCGTCATCATCGACGGACGCATCGCGGACATCAGCCGCACGGGGTTCATCGAGGGCGAGATGTTGGTGCCGCGCTTTGTGCTCAACGAACTCCAGCACATCGCCGATTCATCCGACGCGCTGCGCAGGCGCCGTGGACGGCGTGGGTTGGATATGCTGCGCCGCTTGCAAAGCGATTCTGTCACACCGGTGCGAATTACCGATATGGACGTCGAGGGCGTCCACGAGGTGGACGATAAACTGGTCCTGTTGGCCAAGCGCTTGAAAAGCCCTATCTTGACCAACGATTATAACCTCAACCGCGTGGCGCAGTTGCAGGGCGTGCGGGTGCTCAACATCAACGAACTCGCCAACGCCGTCAAAGCCCTCTTCCTCCCCGGCGAATCGCTCAACGTCAAGATCATCCAGGAGGGAAAGGAGACCGGTCAGGGCGTGGGATACCTGGATGACGGCACCATGGTCGTGGTGGAGGATGGGAAGCCCTACATCGGCCACGAGATTGAGGTCATGGTGACCAAAGTATTGCAAACCGCCGCCGGTCGTATGCTCTTCGCCCGCCTGGAGTAAAACCAAACGGTTTACCGATTTTGATCAGGGAGGGAATTATGGGATTGAAAATCTTCAACTATTTGAGCCGCGAGAAGGAGCCCTTCAAACCCCTGACCGAGGGACACGTCGGGATGTATGTCTGCGGCCCCACGGTCTACGATCACGCCCACCTGGGCCACGCCAAGACCTACGTGGCGATGGACGTGGTGGTGCGCTACTTGCGCTACCTGGATTATAAGCTCCGCTACGTCCAAAACATCACCGATGTGGGACACATCCTGGATAGCGGCGAGGATCGGATCTTGCGGAAGGCACGCCTGGAACGGGTGGAACCGATGGAGCTGGCGGAGACCTACGCTCGCTCTTACTTCGAGGATATGGACGCGCTGGGCGTGATCAGGCCCAACATCTCACCCCGCGCCAGCGGTCACGTGCCAGAGCAAATCGAAATCGTCAAGACCCTGCTGGAGAAGGGGTATGCCTATGAGACCGAGGGCGGCGATGTTTACTTTTCGGTGAGAAAGTTTGATCAGTACGGTAAGCTTTCCGGACGCAAGATCGAGGATCTGGAGGCCGGCGCCCGCGTGGCAGTGCGCGAGGAAAAACAACATCCGGCCGACTTCGCGCTCTGGAAGCACGCCGAGCCGGAGCACATCCTGCGCTGGCCCTCACCCTGGGGCTGGGGGTATCCCGGCTGGCACATCGAGTGCACGGCGATGTCGACCAAGTACCTCGGCGAGACCTTCGACATTCATGGCGGCGGGCTGGATAATATGTTCCCGCACAACGAATGTGAGATCGCCCAGTCGGAGGCGGCCACGGGGGAGACCTTCGCCCGCTATTGGATCTTGACCGGTTCCCTCACCGTCGACAGCGTCAAGATGAGCAAGAGCCTGGGCAATTTTATCACCATCAAGGATGCGCTCAAGCGCTACACCCCGGAAGCGATCCGCTTCTTCATGCTCTCCAGCCACTACCGCAGCCCGGTTGATTTCACCCAGGAGGCGATCCAGGCCGCCGAGCGCGGCGTCGAGCGGCTGCATAACACCGTGCGCACGCTGCGCTCGCGCCTGCAAGAAACCCCCTCTCCCCCAGGGGGAGAGGGCGGGGGTGAGGGGAAAACGGCAGAGGTGAGTGGGAAAATCGATCTCGAAGCCCACCGCTCGGCCTTCGAGGAAGCGATGAACGACGATTTCAACACCCCCCAGGCCATCGCGGCCCTCTTCGATCTCAATCGGGAGGTCAACACCCTGTTGACCAAGAACAAATCCCTGGGGCGGGAGAGTCTGGAGGCGATAGACCAACTCTACCGTGAGTTGGGCACACAAGTTCTGGGCATCATCCCCGAAGACATGGCCCAGGAGGTCGGCGGCGAGCTGGTCGAGGGACTGATGGACATCCTCCTCGACATTCGCGAGCGCTACCGCGCGGCCAAGGAATGGGAGCGAGCCGACGCGCTGCGCGACCAGTTGGCGCAACTGGGCGTCGCGCTGGACGATAGGCCCGAAGGAACAACCTGGCGATTGGAGCATACCACAAAATGAGAGAGACTCTTTATGGTCGTAACGCGGTTCACGAGACATTGCGCGCCGGGAGGCGCCACTTCTACAAGCTCACGCTGGCTGAGGGCATTCGACAGACGACCACGGTCGATCAGATCCTCTACCTGGCCGAGCAGGCCAAAGTGCCAGTAGTTCACGTCGACCGGCGCGGGCTGGATCGATTTGGTAATTTCGCCCACCAGGGCGTGGTTTTGGAGGCCAGCGAGTATCCCTACAGCTCGCTTGAGGAGATTATGTCCGCGTCCGAGTCGCAAGACGAGGCCCCGCTGTTCCTGTTGCTCGATTTGCTGAAAGACCCACACAATGTAGGGAGTTTGTTGCGCACTGCCGAAGCGGTCGGCGTGCAAGGAGTGGTGATCCAGCAGCGGCGGGCGGTGG
>CAZANJ010000403.1:0-3367 GCA_964486415.1 uncultured Anaerolineales bacterium | reverse complement strand
CGGGGAGAGGGGAAACTGTTCCCTCTCCCTGGGAGGGAGAGGGCTAGGGTGAGGGTAATAAGTTGCCCAAGCTTGCAAAGCGTGGTATAATCCGTGCTCGTGAAAATTCAAGGGGCTAACGCCCGTAAAATTATACACCCTGTGAGTAATATTACAATGAATCTGATCGAATCACTAGACCGTCAATTAGAACCAAATCCCTATATCCCAGATCTACATCCAGGAGATACCGTTAAAGTGCACGTGCGCATCGTCGAAGGGGCGCGCGAGCGCATCCAGGTCTTCCACGGAACTGTCCTCCGTGTGCGCGGAGGCGGCGCGAGTGCTACCTTCACGGTGCGACGCATCGCGGCCCACGGCATCGGCGTCGAGCGCACTTTCTTGCTCCACTCTCCCATGATCAAGAAAGTCGATGTAATAAACCAGGCATACGTCCGCCGCGCCCGGCTCTATTACCTAAGAGACCGCCGAGGCAAAGCCGCCCGATTGCGGAAGAAGCGCATTTAGGCCCAATAGAGTTTACCTGAGTGGCACGCGCTCCAACGCTTTTTTGGGCACTGGATCGTCCACTACAAGCACCTTCCGGCATAGGGCCAGCTTCTGCTTTGCTAGTTTAGATCGCGCTGGAATTTTCCCAAACCCCCTGGGATTGGCGTAGGGCTTCCTACGCCAATTTTCACGCTAGGACAACATGAGCCTTCCCATTATTGGCATCACCGGTTACGCCGACCGGTCCGCCAGACCACCCAACATCTCCATTTTCGCCCTGTCCCGAACTTACGTCAAGGCCGTGGCGCTCGGCGGCGGGGCACCGATGATTATCCCCCCTTATCTGGAAGAAGACCAACTGCGGGCCATTTTCGAACGCGTCGATGGGCTAATTCTCTCCGGAGGAGGCGACGTGCACCCCGCCTCCTTCAGGGAGAAAGCGGGTGAGCTGCTTTGGAATGTGGACGTGGACCGCGATCAAACGGAAATCGCGCTGGCACGCTGGGCACTGGCGGAGGGGCTCCCCTTGCTGGCCATCTGTCGAGGGGCCCAGGTGGTCAACGTGGCCGCCGGCGGCACGCTCCTGCGGGACATCCCGACCCAGATCCCCGACGCGCTGCAACATAGCAGCGTGATCGGCCGGCCCGTGAACACCATCGCCCACACCGTCGAGGTGAAGCCCGAAACGCGCCTGGCCGCCATCGTTGGGGCCGGGGAACTGGGAGTGAACAGCGCCCACCATCAGGCGGTCAAGGATGTGGGCCACGATCTGATCGTCACGGCCAGCGCTCCCGACGGCGTACCGGAGGCCACGGAAGCCCCCGGTCACCCCTTCTGCATCTGTGTGCAGTGGCATCCCGAGGTGATGGTAGAAAGCCATCCCCTGATGCGCCGTCTCTTCGAGGAATTGGTCCAAGTGGCGCTTCTTCGCGGGAGGCCGTGACCCGCTTATACCGCCCGCTGCTCGCCCTTTCCCTGCTGTTCTTGTCGGCATGCGCCGCACTCCCGACACAGTCTCCCACACCGACCCACACGCCGCGCCCAACTGCTACAGCCACATCAACACACACTCCCACGCTTACCCCTAGTCCTACTGGGCAGGCACAAGGCACTGCCCCTACGCCAATACCGATTGATTCGGTCGATCCACCGCCGCGCCCTTTCGCCCGCACGGTGGTCAATCCAGAGCCGCCCCGCCGTGTGCCCAACGCCCGCCGCACTTTTTGGGTCGCCGACGCTGCGGGCGAACGATGGGAGATCGAGGCTCGGCTGCGCGTGCAGACCGATCACGTCGCTATGTGGATCGAGGAAGGGATCTGGCACGATGTGAGGCGCCTGGAGGAAGCGGCGGCATTCTTCGAGACAAATACCTATTCCACCACCCGCGCCGCCTTCGGCAGCGAATGGACGCCGGGGGTCGATAACGATCCACATATCCACATCCTCCACGCCGCCGGTCTGGGTGAGGGCCTGCTCGGCTACACCTCCAGCGCCGATGAGTTCCCCCGCGAAGTTCACGCTTTCTCCAACCAGGCCGAGATGATCACCATCAACCTCGATGCGGTCGAGATAGCGAGTTCGACCTACCAGGCTCTTCTGGCCCAGCAATTCCAACGCCTCATCCAGTGGAACCAGGACCGAAACGAGGAGCGCTGGTTGAAGGAGGGGCTGGCGGAGTTGGCCGCCTGGCTGAACGGCCCGGAAAAATCATCGGGGAACTTGGAGCAGGCTTATCTGGCGCAGACCGACACATCGCTGACCCGCTGGGAGGATGAAGAAGTTCAAGCCGCGCAACGCGGGGCCGCCCACCTATTCGCTGTCTATTTCTACGAACGCTTCGGCGAGGCTGGCATACGGGCGCTGACCGCCGAGCGGCTCAACGGAGCGGCTGGTTTCGACGCCGCCCTGACCGCTCTGGGGGCCAACCTGAGTTTCGAGGAGCTCTTCGCCGACTGGCTGGCGGCCAATTATCTGGACAATCTCCAATCAGACGACGCATCGACGGATAATCCCCACCACAGCTACGCCACGCTGGACCTGGAACAGCCAGCCCCAGCGGCCAGCTACGACACCTACCCGGTCACGCTCACGGCCTCGGTCCAGCAGTTCGGCGCGGACTATATCCTGCCGCGAGGCGACGCCGATCTGCAAATCAGCTTCAGCGGCGCGACGGAGACGCCTCTGCTGGATGTGGACGCTCACAGCGGCGCGGCCTTCTGGTGGTCGAATCGGGCCGATAACTCCCTGACCACGCTCACACGCTCCTTCGATCTCTCCGGGGTCGAGCGGGCGACGCTGAGCTACTGGACGTGGTACGACATCGAGCGGGGCTACGATTACGCCACACTGGAGCTCAGCACGGACGGCCAGACCTGGCGCCCACTCCGCACTCCCTCCAGCACCGACATTGATCCAGTGGGCAGCAATCCGGGCTGGGGCTACACGGGCCAGAGCGGCCGGCCGGCGGGGTGGCTTGAGGAACAGGTCGATCTGACTCCCTATGCAGGGAATACCGTGTCGGTACGATTCGCTTACTTGACCGATGAGGCGATCACGGGAGTGGGATTTCTCGTCGACGACATCGCCATCCCCGAAATCGGCTACACCTACGACGTGGAGGCCGGAACGGGCGGTTGGGAGGCCGCGGGCTTCGTGCGCAGCGCCAACGCCGTGCCCCAGCGCTACTTGGCCCTACTCATCGGCATCGATCAGGAAGGCCAGGCCACCGTGGAACGCTTGCCGCTGGAGGAAGATCAGACGGGGGAATGGAGCGTGCCGCTGAGCAGCGCCGGATGGCGTGAAGCCACATTGGTGCTCTCCGGCCTCGCCCCCCTCACCGCGCAAGCCGCGCCCTACGAGCTAATGGTGAATGGAGAAT
>CAZANJ010000402.1:0-3374 GCA_964486415.1 uncultured Anaerolineales bacterium | reverse complement strand
TGACTGTGGGCCTGATGCTCCATCCAGCCTCTACGAGCTGGGGGGACGGCCCAAGGGAATGGCCATCTGGGAGGGAGAAGATAGAACGCTTCTCTTCGTGACGCTGCCCATCGTGACGGAATGTGAGAGCCGGGACTGGATCGCGGTCTTCGACGCCGAGACGGGGGAAAGCATCGATTACATCAAGTATAAGGAGGATGTCCCCAACGCTCCCCCTGGCTTCTCCCACAGACACCCCCACTCGGCCATCACGGTCGATCTTGGGGAGGATTGACCGCCGCGCGGATGTAGACTTCGACTTTTAAGAGTATGGTGACAAGTAGAGGGAAGGACATAGAGCTTCCCTCTCTTGTCACGCTATACTGGCCTCGTGAGAAACAGGGGAAAGTCGAGGCTTTAATTCATTTTCCAAAGTCCAGAAGGTGATCTCTTTGCAAATAGATACCAACAAGAGGAGGAAGCAAAGATGTTGACCCGCACGCAGGTATTCAGTTTGACGATAGCAGCACTGTTGGTGTTGACGCTGACGCCCGGCGCATCCTTCGGCTACGCTTCCCTCGGCTATGCTCGGGACAGGCAGGATAGGTCCACCACCGCCGCGCCAGCGGAACCGTCGAGCACTCTGAACGCGAATTCGAGTTTCTACGCAGAGTGGATTGATGAAAGTGGAGATTACGCTACTGGTGCCAGTTTTGCTGGCTGGACAATCGCTGACTGGAAGAATGCAGGGACTGGAGGTTATGATTGGACAGTAGAAGGAAGTGGGTCGGATGGTGGTAATGGCAGCTCACAACTATGGTTATGGTCTCCGCCAAACGAGGCTCGTGTCACTTTTTCTACGGAAAGTTCGGCCGTGAGTTTTATGATGACTGGTGATTGGAATGACGGATACGCCAAGTTTTACGTTGACGACATATTAATTGGCAACTATGATCTCTACAACATGGGTAAGAAAAGTCTAGTAGTATCAAATTTAGACTTGAGCGTTCACACTATCAAAGTGGTGCAAACTGGAGAGCAAAATCCCAAGAGCAAAGACTGTCATGTAGCTATCTTTGGTGGTGCTGCACTCCAACTGACGTTTTCTATTTCTGGTCACATCCACGATACCGACGGTAACCTTATCCCCGACGTCACCGTCTCGGCCAGTTCTGGCGTCAGCGCCACCACGGACGCCAGCGGCGTCTACACCATCACCGGCCTCCTCACCGACACTTACACCATTACGCCCACGGCTGAATCCTCAGCTAAGAACGGCTGGACGTTCGAGCCGCCCACGCGCACGGTCAGCGTGCCGCCCAGCGCCACGGGGGTGGATTTTACAGGGACGTCCAAGCCGCCGTTGCTGATGGTGCATGGCATCATGGTGTTCGATTTCGAAAACTGGGGCTACAGGTGCAAAGGACAACCGGAAAGATTCGATGGTTCGAACAGCACGATGGGCGACCTGCCGGAGTGGCTCGCAAAGGATTACGACGTCTGGGTCGCCTACCTCGATAGCTCGCTATTACACACTCCTGCGCTGGAAAGGAATGCCGAGTGCCTGCGTAAGCAAATCGACTATCTCTACGACCAGACTAACGGCCAGAAAATCACGCTGGTAGCCCACAGTATGGGAGGGCTGGTCAGCCGAGGCTGTCTTTCCTTCGAGGACTGCCGCGACAAAGTTGACGCGCTATACACCCTTGGATCGCCCCACGCCGGGCTCAACGCGGGGATAGTCGCTAAACTTCTCCTCAAGTTGGCGGAAAAGTATCTCGCCAGCCACGGGATTCCGATACCAGTCGGTGACGGCGTGTGCGCCTGGCAACCGGCACTGTGCCAGATGAGCGCCGAGAGTATGCTCTTTTTCAACAACTCTAACTATAACCAGAGAGACATCTCTTACACCTTCATCGGCGGAGAGGCAACGCCGCCTTGGCCCGGTTGGCTATTTTGGCCGACCGAGGGCCCCAACGATGGAGTCGTCGGGCGAAATAGCGCGGTGGGCCGGGCCTGGTTTTTCGGATGGCGCTTCCTTCCGCCTGGCTGGGCCAGCGCTTATCCACCGACTCAATACTGGACCGATGAGGCACATATTCCCTCGTTCGGAAATGCCTATTACGAGGAGCGCAAAGGCAACCCCAGCCAGTCTTATGGCTGCATTGCCTATCAAGAGGGATTGTCAGATTCGAAGCCAGATTACTGTCGCGATGCTGCCACAACGCTGAGCGTCGCGGAATCGGCAAGCCCTAATCTATCCCAGGCGACCGCCAGCCTGGAAGGCATTATTCACAATGGGGAGAGCATCACCCACACTGTTGAAGTAGACACCGACGATGCTGCTCTTTTCTCCCTGGCCTGGACCAGCGGCACTCTACAACTCACACTCACCCAACCGGGCGGTCAGGTGATAACGCCGGAGTATGCCGCCGCCCACCCATCCCTGGTGGCCTACGAAAGCCTGACCGGCAGCCACGAGTTCCCACTATTTGCCACTTATGCTTTTACGAACACGCTGCCCGGTGCCTGGCAGATGACCCTGCAAGCAGTAAACGTAGACAGTGACGGGGCCGGTTACGTGGGTTTTGTGGCGATGGAGACAAATCGCGTCCTTTCGGTTACTCAGGACGCCAATCTGTACAACGTGGGCGATACAGCTACCTTTACGGCGACGCTCCAAAGGGACGGCAGTGGCATCAGCGGAGCCGAGGTGACCGCTACGCTGCGCCGACCAGATGGCGTTACCAACATCCTGACCCTGGCCGACGTTGGCGACGGTGTTTACCGGGCCAGCTACGTGGTGCCCGACGCAGGTGGTCACGTGGTTATGGAAGTAGTGGCCGCAGGGAATGATGGCGACGCACCTTTCACCCGCCAGACGGAGCGCCTCTGGATGATCGCGCCCGACTTGGCCCATTTCACCGGCAATGTCAGTGATCGGGCTGTGGACCGTAACGGCGATGGCACCCACGACACACTGCTGGTCGACGTACAGGTGGACGTAACTCAGCCGTCGACGTATACCCTCTCCGCCCAATTGACCAAAGCGAGCACAGATATCGCCAGCAGCGCCGTTTACACGAGCATCACGACGGCGGGGATTTACACTTTCCAACTTGCCTTCGACGGCAGCGACATATGGGCGGCGCGACTGGATGGCCCTTACACTATCACCAACGCTATCTTAAAGGATGTCGGCAGCGGTGGTGTGCCGGTAGATTCGGTGGATGTCTTGCACACTACCGCGGCCTACAATTGGCGTGACTTTGGTTCTGAGTTGCGTGTCTACCTTCCCCTCGCCCTACGCAACTACGAACCGCTGCGAGCGGACTTCATTGCCACACCGACCACTGGCACAGCACCGCTGACCGTGACCTTCACCAACGAATCCA
>CAZANJ010000401.1:0-3379 GCA_964486415.1 uncultured Anaerolineales bacterium | reverse complement strand
GGTTTTTCCCCCTCACCCTAGCCCTCTCCCCCTTGGGGAGAGGGAATCAAGTCCCCTCTCCCTTCGCTCGCCGCCCGCCTTGCTCTTGGTGCTGATGTTGATGATCAGCGGGCTCCTCTCCAATTTTAGCGTCACGCTGCTCTACACGTTGGAGCCGAACTTCCCGCCCGCCTCCGGCATCTCGCTCTTTATGCTGATCTTCGGCGCCATATTCGTCTCCGCGTGGGTTTGGAGCTTGCAAAGTTCGTGGTACGGATGGTTCGGGCGGCTGCTCCACCGGGAGCGGAGCAGTTATGCGGCGGCACGGACCTTCGGGCAACGCTTGATCAGCCGGGGCGAGTGGACGATGGAGACTTTGCCGGATGCAATGACCGAGTCGCTGTGCGCCGAGCTAGAGCTGGAGCAAGCCGCCATCTGGATCTGGAAAAAGGAGGAGAGCGCATACCGGCTGACCGGCGCTTCTGGCAAGTGGCCCATCCCGCCACCCAAGTGGCTGCGGTCGATGGATGCGCGGGTCCAATCGCTCGACGGGGAGTTTCGTTTTCGGTCCTCGCCCGGAGAAGGCGCGCGCGTCGAGGGCCAGATAGCGACATCGAGAGCGCTCGTTGGCGGCGCGGCGGGAACCAGCGTTTTCCGTTTACTTGGCGCCTCCTTATCCGTTGCCACACGCGCCGCCCGCCATGAAGCTCATCCTGCAGGGCTGCGAGCGATTCCCAATCCCAACAGGCCCAGCAAGAGCCCTATCAACCACCATTTCTTGGTATGATCTTTCACTCTCTACCTCCTCCGATGTGTAAGTGATGTCGAGGACGCAGGCCGGCGTCCCGAAAGCCGCTTCCCGCGGCCTCGCGTCCAGGCCCATCCTCCATCTACCGCGGTCGAGTATACACCGATCACATCCAGCTCTCAAATGAGCCCTGCTCGGTCTGCACGATCTCCTTCCCGTGCTCGGTGGAGACGTAGCGGCGGACGGGCGTGAGCGTGAGTTGGCGGTCCGATTCAGCGGCCCAGCGGGCCAGCGCCAGCAACTCCTCCAGGCCCAGCCGCATCGCCTCAGCCCGCTGAGGGCCGAAGCGGTAGGTCAGCAGGTACGGGTTCTCCGCGTCGAGATAGTGGAGTATGGCCTGCAGCGCCTCCACGAGAGCCGCTGGGGCGGGCTCCCGGGCCAGGGTCTGCAAAGGGCGGGTGGGCAGGTCCAAGTTGCTGGTGAAGATCTTGAGAATTGCCGGGCGATGGAGCAGCTCGGCCAGCGCCTCGGCGTGCTTGATGGTCAGCGCGTCCGGGACGACCGCCGGGTGACCGTCGGGCCTCTGGACCACCATCCGCAGCTCGAATCGCTCGTCGGCGACGCGGGGCCTGCGGGCCGGGTCGTCGGGTGGGAGCAACTCGCGGATTGCCTGCACGACGTGGAAGGCGTATTCTTTCAGATACTCCTTGCGGGGTCGCTCCTCGGGCAAGCGGGCGGCCGGTATCACTTCCCCGACCCGCATCGTCAGCCGCGGCCTCTCCAGCCGCAGGGCCGCTCCCAGCGCGCCCGTTGTCCCCCCAAAGCCAATCGGCAGCACCGGCGCGCCGGCGCGGTAGCTGAGCCAGGCCACGCCGGTGTGGGCCTGCATCCGGCCCGCCTCCCAGATGCCGCCCTCGGGGAAGATGGCCACCACGCCGCCCTGGCGCAACACGTCCAAGGCCTTCACCAGCGCCGCGCGGTCGAACTGCCCGCGGTGGACGGGGATCATCCCGTAGAGGCTGGCCATCACCTGCGTGATCGTCTCGTGCGGGATGTCGGCCGCGCCCAGCAGCTCGATCTGCCAGGGGGTGTAGACGACGGCCAGCACGACCTCCATCGCCGCGCTGTGATTGCCAGCCACCAATAGCGGGCCGCTCCGGGGGAAGTTCTTCCCACCGTCGAGCACGATCCGAAAGGCCAAGGGCAGCACCAGGCGTCCCAGGCCCCGCACCAGGGCGCGCGGCGCTTGTCGGCGAGGATAGGCGATGGCGTATTCGCGGTCGTCCTGGCGGTCATCCATCGTTTTGTAAGTCCCCGGCGGCGTTAGCGGCGGATAACGCCGCCCGCTTCCGCATTGTCTGGCGCAGCGCTTCGATGTCGCGCGGCACGAAGTATCCCACGACCACCAGCAACGCCGCGCTCGCCAGCCAGGTGCTCACGCAGATGGAAATGATGGCCGTGTGCAGTGACGTTCGCGTGGCGATGAGGCCGGCCAGCCACGGCGCCAGGGCCGCTCCGCCGTCCTCGACCAGCTTGCGCACCGCCTGGGCCGTGCTGCGTACCTCGGGCGGCGTTATGTCGGGTACGGTGGCCATCATGCTGGGTCCGTTCATCGGCATAAAGATGCCCGTGAGCCCCAGCAGGGCGGTGAACAGGACCTTCTTCTCGACCGGGACGCTCATAGTCAGCAAGAGCAGCACGGCTGCCGCCAGCGTGCCCAAGCCGCCGACGATGATGCGCCCGCGCCGGGTGCGTTTGAACAGCGCATCCCCCAGGTTGCCGCCCAGCAAGTAGCCGGCCGAGATGGTGGCGATGGCCACCAGCATGGCCGTCATCGCCTGCCTGGAGGTGTAGCCCCGCTCGTTCTCCAGGTAGCGGAAGAACCAGAAAACGAGCACGTACCAGGCGAAGATGCCGAAGAAGCCCTGGGCCATCAGCAGCGGCAGGCTGCGAATGCGCAGCAGCTTCCGTACGGCCGGCCAATCGATGCGGTAGGTTCCGATTTCGTCGAGGGTTGCCAGCTCGGGCTCAGCGCTGCCCCGCGGGCGGTCGCGCACGACGATCAGGATCAAGGCCGCGATGGCGATGCCGGCGCCTCCGGTGATGAAGAAGACTTTGCGCCAGCCGAGCGTTTCGCCTAACGTGGTCGCCAACACGGTGCCCAGAATGAAACCCAGCGGGCCCGACATCTGCATCGCGCCGTAGACCTTGCCGCGGGCCTGGGGGCCGAAGTAGTCGGCCAGCAGGCTGTAGAGCCCGGGGTAGCTGGAGTCGTCGATGCCGGTGCTGGAGCGCGTGATCATAAACACCGGATAGGTGGGCGCCAGGGCGTTCAGCCAGGTGGTCGAGCCCCAGATGAAGGAGGCCAACGCCAGCAGTCGATCGCGGGCGTAGCGGTCATAGAGGTAGCCCCAGACCGGGTAGAGCAAGGCGGCGACGAGCAGGGCCAGACTGGAGACGGCCCCCATCTGGGCCTCGTTGATGCTAAAATCCGCCATAATGGAGGTGGTGAGGGGGCCGATGAGCAGCTTGTCGGCCTGGTGGAGCAACATAAAGAGGAAAAAGACGAACGCGACGAGCCAGCGATAGCGAGATGTCATACAGTCTCCAGGATGTCTAAGGGATGAAAGAATGGGCTCCCCGTCGTCGAAG
>CAZANJ010000400.1:0-3386 GCA_964486415.1 uncultured Anaerolineales bacterium | reverse complement strand
CGAATCGGTGAACTCTGCTATAATGAGTCGTTGCCTACGAGCCAACATCAGACTACGGAGGTTTTGTAGATGAAATTCCCGCGCAGTAGCGGTATCCTGTTGCACCCGACATCCCTTCCCGACCATTTCGGCATCGGCGATCTGGGCAAAGCGGCTTATCGTTTTGTGGATTTTCTGAGCGCCGCTGGTCAGTCCTACTGGCAGGTGCTGCCCCTCAGTCCCACCGGCTATGGCGATTCACCCTACCAGGGCCTATCCGCTTTCGCAGGCAATCCTATGCTCATCAATCTGGAGAAACTGGTGGAGCGCGGTCACCTCTCAGCGCAGGATATGGAAGGTGCCCCCGGTTTTCCAGAGAATCGCGTGGACTTCGGTCCGGTCATTCACTGGAAGTCCGCTTTGTTGAGCCGCGCCTTTCATAACTTCAGATCGCGGGCCCCAGCCGAGCAGTATGCGGCTTTCGATTCATTTTGCAAAGAGCAGAATTTCTGGCTGGACGACTTCGCGCTTTTTATGGCCCTGAAGAGAGCGCACGATCTGCAATCCTGGCAAAAGTGGGAGCCAGAGATCGCCACCCGGGAACCGGAAGCTCTGACCAATGCGCGGGAAGCGCTCACTGATGAGATCAAAAACGAGAAGTACCGACAATGGCAGTTCTTCGAGCAGTGGCTGAACCTTAAACAGTATGCGAATGAACGTGACATCAAGATTATCGGCGACATTCCCATCTTCGTCGCGCTGGACAGCGCCGATGTCTGGGCCAACACCGATCTATTCCACTTCGACGAGCGCTTCCGCCCCACAGTCGTCTCCGGCGTGCCCCCCGATTACTTCAGCGAGACAGGGCAGCTCTGGGGTCATCCCCTTTATCGCTGGGACGTGATGCGGGAGCGAGGATACAAGTGGTGGCTGGCCCGCTTCCGCATGCTCTTCAAACAGGCCGACGTGGTGCGCATCGACCATTTCCGCGGCTTCTACAACTACTGGGAGGTGCCAGCCGGGGCGGAGACTGCCATCAAAGGGCGCTGGGTATATGGCCCTGGGGCTGACCTATTCCACGCTGTCACCGATGAGCTCGGTCAGGTCGCCATCATCGCCGAGGATCTGGGCGATTTCGATGAGGAATCACGGGCCGGGGTGGACGCTTTGCAGGAGGAGTTTAATTATCCGGGGATGAAGGTGCTTCAGTTTGCCTTCGGCGGAGGCCCGAATGCCCCTTTCTTGCCACACAATTACACCTCTGACTATGTGGCTTACACCGGAACGCACGACAACAACACCGTCTTAGGTTGGTATCAAGTCACGTCCACCGAAGCGGAGCGTGACTATGCTCGCCGGTATCTTGCCAGCGACGGCTCCGACATTGCATGGGATATGATCCGGCTGGCCTGGGCCTCGGTGGCCGACACGGCGATGACAACTGCGCAGGATCTTTTGGGCCTGGGGCACGGAGCACGAATGAACGTCCCCGGCACCGTTGGGGCGCCCAACTGGCGCTGGCGGCTCCGCCCCGGAGCTCTGAACGATGCCATCGCTGCTCAATTGCGCGAACTTACCTGGGTCTATGGGCGAGAAGGATAGATTTTTTACGCGCCTTCATTTTTCATCAAGCCCGACTCAGGCGCTTGGCAGGATGAAGTAGAAGGTACTACCCCGCCCCTCATCACTTTGCACCCCTACCTGGCCATTTAGTTTCTCCACAATCCTACGCACGATGGAAAGGCCCAGTCCATGCCCCTTGGAGCGAACTTGCTTGAGGCGTTTGAAAGGGGTGAATAACTGCGCTTGCTCCTCCTTTGTGAGCCCCAAGCCATTATCGCGCACCCAGAAACAAACTTGATCCTCCGTAAGTTGATTGACGCCCAGTTCCACACGCGGCGGATTACCGCCATATTTGATGGCGTTATGGATGTAGTTGAGCCATACCTCTTCGACCCATGGGCCATAGCCCAATGCTTTCGGCCACTCGTCAGGCTTCTTGATCTCGACGGATTGTTTCTCGATGAAGTAGGCCAATCGCTCCAACGCTTTGGAGACAACTTCCTCCATGTTTAGAGGTTCCAATTCTGCGTCCATTTTCCTCACCTGTGCAAGTAGCAAAAGTTCATCGATGATGTTGTCCATCCTGTAGCTCGTTCGCACAATGGCCTGGAGATGTTTCTGTATCTCCTCATCTGTCAAAGTCTGATAGTCGTCTACCATTACGTCGGCGTAGCCGAGGATATAGCTCAAGGGATTGCGGAGATCATGGGCCACGGTGTGAGCGAAGGCGTCCAGTTCCTGATTGTGTTCTTTTAGCTCAGTAGTGCGTTGTTGCAGCGTTTTGAAAAGTCGAGCGTTTGTGATACTGGCGGCGGCCATGGGAGCTAAAACCTCCATCCAGGCCAAATCGGTGGACGAGAAGGCCCCTTGTTTCTTGTTGACCGCTTCCAGTACGCCGATGCTTTGATCCCTCACGAGGAGGGGTACAGCGATAATGTCGCGATTATGAAATCCGGTCTGCTTACTCACATCCTGGTAGAAGCGCGGGTCGGTGCTCGCATCGGGTATAAGCACCGACTTCTTATGCTGAAGAGCCCAACCGGCGATCCCTTTTCCAGGGGGCATCTTCCATCCCATTAGTTGATCTGCATATATGCCCGAAACGGCCCAACATATCAAACTCCCATCCGACACTCGTATCCAAACTGATGCGCCCTCTGCCTCCAGCCCGTCCATAGCGATGTTCATCACATATTGCAATACTTTCTCTATGTCGATCGTGGAAAGCAACATCTGCCCCGCTTTGACCAGTAGCTTCATCTTCCGTCGTTGAGAACGCTCAGCCATCTTCCAGGCGAGGATATTTCCCACCCGCGTTATCAACTCGACAGTGACGAAGGGTTTCGTCAGATAGTCATTCGCTCCGGCTTCCAGGGCCTCTAATCGCACCTCAGTCTCGTCCCGCACGGTGAGGATGATCACCGGCATGCGAGAGAAACGGTTATCGGATCGTATTCTGCGCAAGAGGTCAAGCCCATTGAGAAGGGGCAGCATCAAATCAAGTAATAGAAGATCTGGTATGGCATTTTCTTCAGCGCTTTTCAAGAGACGTTTCCATCCACTTTTCCCGTCGCCACAGGATGTAACCCGATACCCTCTGTTGGAGAGGATACGGTTAAGGACATCAACGACAGAGGAACTGTCATCAATGACCATAATGTGGGCGGTACTTTCTTTTGGAGATAGCATCGGGTGCCTCCTACAGAGTCCTATTTTCAAAACAGCCGCTACACCTGTTTGCCCCGGTAGTATAGCGTAACTTGGCCTAGAAGTCAAAAAAGCCGTTAGGTGGGAAATCGTAGCGGTTCTAAGGCCCTCCAGAGGCCACCAGAGGCTTTCTGTGG
>CAZANJ010000399.1:0-3401 GCA_964486415.1 uncultured Anaerolineales bacterium | reverse complement strand
GAGGATGTAGGGCGGGTTTCCATACCCGCCGATTTTTGAATCGCTTCGAAATCCCCAACAGGGCCCGACGTGGTTTGCCTTTTCGGCAAGAGATTGGTACAATGTGTTACGCAACCCACAGTAAAAAACGCAAAGGAGAAAACATGGGAAAGAGGATCACGCGCCAAGAAGCCTGGGACCTGATCCAGGAGTATAACTGCGACGAGAAGCACATCTACCACATGCTGGCGGTCGAAGCCGCTATGCGTGCCTATGCCCACCACTTCGACGCGGACGAAGAGTTATGGGGCGCGGTAGGATTGGTGCATGACTTCGACTACGACCAATTCCCCGACGAACACCCCTACAGCGGGGCACGCATCCTGCGCGAAAGGGGCTACGATGAGGAGATCGTCAACGCCGTTCTCGCGCACGGCGAGACTGGCACCCCGCGCGACACGTTGATGGCCAAGGCCCTATACGCCGTCGACGAGCTGACCGGTCTTATCGTCGCCGTCTCCCTCGTTCGCCCTACCAAAGACATCCGAGATGTAAAGGTCCGCTCCGTGCGCAAGAAGTGGAAGGACAAATCCTTCGCGGCGGCGGTCGACCGAGAAAGCATCGAAAAAGCAACCGAGAGTCTGGACATGGAGTTGTGGGATCACGTCGGCCTGGTGCTGAAAGCTATGCAGGGAATCGCCGCCGACATCGCACTGGACGGACGGCTCGCTTCGGGCTAACCCCGCGCGAAACACAGCGATTGCCCTTTTACCTTTACACCCCCACCCATTCGTGCTATACTGAGCTTGTCACGCGCAATTTCTGGCAAGGAAAAGTTGGCTTTCCTCCACATCTCTGGTATACTACCTACCGAGGAGCGAGGCGTGAGCATCCAAGCAGAAAAGAAAACTTGGATACAAAGATGGGCGGAAGGTATTGAGGTATCCGGCCTGTCTTCGCTGGTGCTACTCCTCATCGAAGCGACCTACGCTTTTAGGTTTCTGGGTAACCATCTATTCCTCATCACTCGGCCGCTGATGAGCGGCATCTTGGAAGAGACGACTATCGAACGAGCAGCCACATTGCTCAACAATCCGGAATCGCTGGCGCAGCTAAAAGCGCATCTGGAAGGAAGGGATATTTAGACTATGAATGGCCTTCTAGAACTCGCTCCCGGAGCGCCCGTGAGCGCTATCCTCTTGCTGGCGTTAAGCGCATTGGTGCTGGCAATAGTGCTGATTCTGCGAGGCAGAAAAGGCCCTCGGCCGGAAATGCGCCAACTCCCCGCTTTCGGGAATCTACAAAGTGAAATAAGATGCGCGGCCGAAAGGGGCCAGCCCATCCACATCGCGCTGGGAAGCGGTGGGCTGACCGGCCCGGACGCGATCACCTCGCTGGCCGGAATGCAAGTGATAGAAGGCATCGTCGACACCACTGTATCCTATAAAAACCCCCCTATCATCACTGTGGGCGATCCCACACTGCTCCCACTGGCCCAAGACATCCTGCGCCGAACATACGAGCGTCAACAGCTTATGGATTTATATGACCCCGGCTGTGTGCATTTCATCGCGCCCTCGCCGATGGCCTACGCAGCCGGCGCAGCTCACACAATCATCGCCGAAGACGCAAACACCAACATCACAGCCGGCGCCCTGGGGCCAGAAGTTTCACTCATCACCGATGCCGGCGCAAGGCTCAACTTACCCCAACTGGGAGCGGTAGCCGCTCCACACGCAATCGGGCCCTTGTATCCCATCACGGAGCGGTTAGCGGTCGGTGAGGAAATGTTCGCATCCGGCGCTCAGCTCACGGGAAAGCGAAAATATCTGGCAGGCCTCCTGGCCGAGGACATTCTGCGCCTTATCATCGTGCTGGTCATCCTGGGCGCGGCGGCTTTAGCCTTTATGAGTTAGAATAGATATGCTTCAAGGGGTCCAATGGGGAACATCGTCAAGCGCATAGTCAGAAAATGGATACCCATCCTCATCACCACGCTCACAGGTGTAATCATCCTCGTCGGCTATCTGAACCCCACGCCGACAATGGTCTATTATCGCGACCGTCTGATCGAGTGGGGCGTCATAGTCGCAGCCTTCGCCTTCATCCTCGGCCTGTTAAACGTGCTGCGCGTGCATGGTCGTCGAGTAGTAGGTATGCAGCAAGAATGGCCCTACAGCTTGGTGTTGATGATCGCGGCGTTGGTAGCCTGGATTCCACCATTCCTGCGCGGCCCATGGCTAAATCTTCAGCCAAGCACACTCACCCGCCAAATGCTCAACTATGTCATACTTCCAGTGGGAGCTACGCTGACCGCACTTCTCGTTTTCACCCTGACTGCGGCGGCGTTCCGCCTGTTGCGCGTGCGGCGCAGCATCGGGGCCTTGTTTTTTATCCTGATTGTAATTGTAGCGCTGTTGGGCACAACGCCGATTTTGGGCTGGGAATGGCTGAGTGATGTCCGAACTTGGATGATCAAAGTGCCGGGTATGGCCGGTATGCGTGGCTTACTTCTAGGCGTAGCGCTGGGCGTAGTCATCACCTCTTTGCGAGTCATCTTTTTCAGCGATCGCCCCCAGAGCGAATTCTAAAGCCTGGATAAAATCATCTTCAGCGAGCAGATTGAGAGTGATAAAGCGATATGATCCGCTGCCCAAGTTGTGGTACAGCTAATCGAAAAGGAAGTCGCTTCTGCAACGAATGTGGTTCACCGTTGCCAGGCACTGGCTTGCGTTGCCCAATGTGCGGAGCCACTAACCCTGTCGGGAACGTCTACTGCCAGAAATGCAATGCTCGCTTGACCCCGATGGTTTCACAACCTCAGCAAGAAGAAACTGAAGAAGAACGCGGGCCGATCAAGGGCGTCTCGTTACCCTCTATTTCACTGGAGGAAAAGGAGAAATCGGACGATTGGCTATCACAGCTACGAGACTCCGCGCTGGAGGAAGAGGAAGAAATCGAAGAGGAGATAGCTCCAGAGGAACCGGCCGAGCAGGATGAGGTCCCCGACTGGCTCCAGGGCCTGAAACCACTTGGCGAGGAATCAGCACCAGCGGAAGAGGCTGAGGTTAAGGCCAAAGTTGAGGTATCAGAGGAGCCAGAACGTGCCGCGGTGCCCGACTGGCTGCGCGATGCCGCGCCCCCAGAATCGGAAATCGGCCTCGATCCGCAGGTTGAAGATTCCCCATCCGCCGAGGAACCGGAACACGCCGAAGTTCCCGATTGGCTGCGTGATGCTGAACCGCTGAGAACTGAGGAAGAGGCTGAAACCGAGGCAACGGCAGAACCGGAGGAAGCTGATATCCCCGACTGGCTGCGTGATTTGGTACCCCATGAAGCTCCCCCATCGCCAGCAGCAGACCGACCAAGGGAACAACCCGATTGGTTAGGGCAGGCGGAGGATGTTGAGGCTGAGGTTGAGG
>CAZANJ010000398.1:0-3407 GCA_964486415.1 uncultured Anaerolineales bacterium | reverse complement strand
GAGAGAATCTTGTCGCGGAACTCCTGCTTGAGCTGTCGGCGCTTGGCGGGGATGACGAACAATCCCAGCACCGCGACCGCTCCCGCCGCCAGGACGCCGGTAACGTCGGCCGCGGCCGTCGTCGCCAGCGTGGTGATGATCGCGCCCAGCCCCACCGCGCCCACCTCCGCCAAAGCTGTGCTTGCGACAGCCCGTTGTAGAGATTCGGCGACGCGCTGGGTCTCGGCCTCCTCGTCGTAATCCTTCATCGCTTGCCGCGCCCGGCGGCTCACCGTATCGATCAATCGCGTCCGGTCATAGTCGAAGGCGCCGCCCACCTGGCCCATTATTCTCTCGGCGTGCTCCTCGCGGCGGCTTTGCACATGCTCCATCACCGCCTGCCACTGGCCCAGGTTGCTGGCGATCAGCCAATCGATGATCTCCTCGACCCGCGCGTCGATCACCTGCGGCACATCGGCGACCACCTCACGCCTGAACTGCTCCTCCAGCTTGGCCTTCTGGACCAGATCGAAGATCCGAGCCAGGCGCATAGTCTCGTCGAAGTAGGCCATCCCCCGGTTTTCGAACTTGTAGAGCACGTTCTCCAAATCCTTCAGGCGGAGATGGAACTCATGCGTCAAATCCTCGCGATAAGCCTCCAACTGCCGCTCGATGTCCTCCACGACCTCAAAATCCTTCCGCAGTAGCTCAACCCGCCCATCCACCACCTGGAGGTATTTGTCGATCAGATGGAGCCCCACGCCCAAGGGGTTGTTGAATTTGAGGCGAATGCGCTCCTCCTCGTCCAGCGTGGCGGCGATGTAGCGCTCCAGGGCCGCGAAGCCGCTCTGCTCCAAGAGTGCCTCATCCTCGGCCTGCTTGGCCCGCAGCGCTTGCCGCGACGAGACCGGGAATATCTCCGGCGTGAAGCCCAGCAGCGTGCGTGCGTTTTCGGTGATGAAACGCTCGATATTCGCCAGGTCTTCGGGGCCGGATAACATATCGGTCTTGTTGAGTGCCACGACGACCTTCTTGCCCCAACTGCGGATGAGTTCCAGGAAGACCCGCTCACTCTCTGTGAACGGGCGGTCGACCGAGGTGACGAACAGCACGATGTCTGAGCGCGGGACGAATTCCTGCGTGATGGCCTCGTGCTGGCGCTGGATCGCGTTGGTGCCGGGGGTGTCCACGACGTTGATCTCTTTCAGCAGGGGAACCGGCGCGGTGAAGACATCGCGCGAGGCCTCGGACGCGACCCTCTCGAAGTTCTCCCCGTACTTGAGCAAATGAATGTGCGTCGTGGTGGGCGTGACCCCTTCCTCCAGCAGCGGCTGACCTAGCAGCGCGTTGATGAAGGCGCTCTTTCCGGCGTTGAACTCCCCCACCACTACCAGCAGGAAGAGCTCATCCAGTTGACGCACAGAGCGCTCCAGCGCCGCCTGATCCTCCGGAGCTGCGCCGAAACGGGCCAACATCTTCTGCAATTTTGTCAACCAACTACGCTCGGCCTTGAGCAGTTCTTCCTGTTCTTCCGTCAGAATCTTCCCTAGCATAGCCCCTCCCGCTCCATTTCACGCACTTACACAGATTCGCACAGAGGAAACACGGAGTCACACGGAGAAGGACTATAATTGATTTTTACCTTGCTCAATTCGCTAGATTCGGCAAGGTTGCTCACAATACCTCTCTCCTGTCGTTCTCTGTGTATCTCTGTGCCTACTCTGTGCGACTCAGTGTAAACGTATTACGTTTCACGTTTCATGTTTCATGTTTCACGTTTTACGTTATTATACACAAGATTGCCAGGCATGGGAAGACTTCATATAGTCTTGACGAAACAGTCCTCCGGAATTATACTCAGGTGGGATCAGGGAGTAGGGGCAGTAGCGCATCACCTCGTCGTATATCGCTCCTGGCGGACGTGCCGTCCGGCGTGAGCAAAACGGGGGTTACTTTTGCTCCAGTGCGATTAGGGAGTAGGAGAAAGGGTTTGTTATGTCTACACTTTTGCTGAAAAATGCCGATTTGCTGATTACGATGGACGATGAGCGCCGCCGTGTTCCCGATGGCGGCTTGTTTGTGCGGGATAACTTTATCGAGCGGGTCGGGCCGAGCGCCGATCTGGAGCATATGGAGGCCGACCGGGTCATCGACGCCAGCGGGATGATCGTGCTGCCGGGGCTGGTCAACACGCATCATCATCTCTACCAGACGCTGACCCGCGCAGTGCCGGGCACGCAGGACGCCACGCTTTTTCAATGGCTCAAGACACTCTACCCCATCTGGGCCGGCATGACGCCGGAAACGATCTACACCAGCGCGTTGGTGGGCCTGGCCGAGCTGATGCTCTCCGGCTGCACCACGGCGTCCGATCATCTCTATATTTACCCGCCCGGAAATGGCTACCGCATCGATGATGAGATTCACGCAGCGCAGGAGATCGGCGTGCGCTTTCAGCCCAGTCGCGGCTCGATGAGCCTGGGCGAGAGCGACGGCGGCCTGCCGCCCGATAGCGTCGTTGAGGATGAGGACGATATTCTTGCCGACACCCGACGTGCCATCGAAACCTACCACGATCCGGAGCCGGGCGCGATGGTGCGCATCGTCGTCGCGCCGTGCTCGCCCTTCTCTGTCACGCCAGATCTGATGCGGGAATCGGCGGCGCTGGCCCGTTCCTACGGCGTGAGGCTCCACACCCACCTGGCGGAGACGCTGGATGAGGAGCGCTTCTGCCTGGAGCAGTTTGGGCAGCGGCCCGTGGCCTACGCCGACGAGTTGGGTTGGATGAGCGAGGATGTGTGGCACGTCCACTGCGTACACTTGAACGAGGCGGAGATCGCGCTTTTCGCCGAGACGGGCGCGGGCGTCTGTCACTGCCCCAGCTCCAATATGCGGCTGGCATCTGGCATCGCGCCGGTGCGTGCGCTGCTGGACGCGGGTGTGGACGTGGCGCTGGGCGTGGATGGCTCGGCGAGCAACGATTCCTCCCATTTTTTGGCCGAGGCACGGATGGCGATGTTGTTGCAGCGCGTGACCGGCGAGCCCGACGCCCTCTCGGCCGAGGAGGCGTTGTGGATGGCGACTCGGGGCGGCGCGGCGGTGCTGGGCCGTGACGACATCGGTGAACTTGCACAGGGCAAGGCCGCCGACTTCATCGGCCTGCGGCTCGACCGCCTGGATTACGCTGGCGCACTCCACGACCCCCTGGCGGCGCTGACCTTCTGCCATCCGCAGCGGGTGGATTTGTCCGTCATCAATGGCGAGATCGTGGTTGAGGATGGGCACCTCCTGACGGTGGAGCTGGGGCCGGTGGTCGAGCGCCACAATCGGATCAGCCAGGCGTTGGTTAGGGGATAACGCCGCCCTGAAGAGGCGGCGCTGGGCCGGTCTATTTTGCTCCCAGGGGCTCGCCAGATCCCTGGCGAGCA
>CAZANJ010000397.1:0-3410 GCA_964486415.1 uncultured Anaerolineales bacterium | reverse complement strand
TGGAAGGACGGCGTGGCCCAGGAGGACGGCCAGGGCATGAGCCACTTCGTCAAGTACTACGCGCTGGAGCAATACGAGGAGGTGCTGCGCCAGGCCGAATACGTCGAGGACGCGGCGCCCTTCGACAATCCCTACCAGGACCCGTATCAGCAGTACGTCTTCTTGCCCGACCTGAAGATGCTGCACGCCCTGGAGCTCGACCACGACGAGAACCGCGTGGAGGTCGATCTCTCCGCGCTCTATGACGACGTGGACGTTTCCCGTCCGATAGACTTAGCCGAGACGCTGGCCAACCTGCGCGGCAAGTGGATCGCGCGTATCACGCCGGAGTACGTCGAGTTCGAGGACGGCGAGCGCATCGACCTGCAGGACCTGGATTGGGAATTGATTAAGCCTTTGATTTGGTGGTGAACGATGGCAAATGAATTGCTTCAAGAAATGGTAGAGCCGATCTCTTTCGACGATCTGCCGCCGACGTGGAACAGCTTCGATCTGGAATCGTTCTCCCGCGATAAGCGGCTCTGGGGCCATCAGCAGGATGCGCTGCGGAACGCGCTCAAGGCCCTGCAATGGTACTACGACAAGTGGCACGATTATCAGCCGGGCGAGGCCCGCGCCAGTGCCACGGCTCGCAAGGTCGAGTTCCTCAACTGGTACAAGCGCAACGGGCTGGATCCCGACGATATGCAGATCGTGCTCAAGAACCACACTATCACCAACCGCGATCTGATCGCCCTGCTGGAGGATTACTATCAGCCGGCACGGGAGGAGATGCTCCAGGTCAACAAGCGCTTCTACTTCGACTACCAGGACTTCATCAACCGCATGTGCTTCTGGATGGCCACGGGCAGCGGCAAGACGCTGGTCCTGATCAAGCTGATCGAGATACTGGACCAACTGATCGAACTTGAGGAGATACCACCCTACGACATCCTGGTGCTGACCTACCGCGATGACCTGATCGAGCAGCTCAAGGCTGAGGTGCAGGCCTTCAACGCCGGACACGCTGACCTCTCCATCCGTCTCCATTCGCTCAAGAACTACGAGCAGATCAAGCGCGGCCCACGCCCGCTCCCCGGTGAACTGCCGGTCTTCTACTACCGCTCCGACAACCTGAGTGACGAGGCCGGGCAGAAGATCCTCGACTTTCGGGATTACGAGAACGACGGCAAGTGGTACGTGCTGCTCGATGAGGCCCACAAGGGCGACCGCGACGAATCGAAGCGCCAGCACATCTACTCCATCCTCTCCCGCGACGGGTTCCTGTTCAACTTCTCCGCTACCTTCACCGATGAGCGCGATGTGATCACCACGGTCAAGAACTTCAACCTGGCCGAGTTCATCCGCGCCGGGTATGGCAAGCACATCGCCGTGATGGAGCAGGAGATCCGGGGCTTCCGCGAGGACGAGGACTACTCCGACCAAGAGAAGCAGAAGGTGGTGCTCAAGGCCCTGCTGATGCTGGCTTACGCGCACGACTTCCGGAAAGACTTCCGAAGTCTCAGGCGAATCGCAGATTCGCACGACTTCGGAAGTCTCGATCTACGATACCACAAGCCGCTGCTGGTGATGCTGGGCCACACGGTCAACACCGATAAGGCGGACGTGAAGCTCTTCTTCCGCGAGCTGGCCAGGATCGGCAAGGGCGAGGTGCCCTCAGAAATCTGGCAAGCGGCGAAGGATGAACTCTGGGACGAGCTATCACAGCGTCCCGAATTTGTGTACGAGGAGCGGTCCGTTCACGTGGATCGTGAGCGATTCGACGCGCTCACGCTGGGCGATGTGCGCGAGCTGGTCTTCAACGAGCGGAGCGCGGGCGATATCGAGGTGCTGAGGCGACCTTCCAACCGCCAAGAGGTGGCTTTCAAGCTCAAGACCGCCGAGCGGCCCTTCGCGCTGATCAAGATCGGCGATATCTCCGACTGGCTGAAGGGTGAGTTGGTGGGCTACGACATCAACGAGAGCTTTGAGGATGAGGGGTACTTCGAGCGATTGGACGAGGACGACGGGCCAAACGGCTCTGACATCAACGTCCTGATGGGCTCCCGCACGTTCTATGAGGGCTGGGACTCGAACCGGCCCAACGTGATGTGCTTTGTCAACATCGGGATGGGCACCGAGGCGCGGAAGTTTATCCTGCAATCGGTGGGGCGCGGCGTGCGCATCGAGCCGCTGCCCAACGTGCGGCGGCGCCTGCGCTGGCTGGCCAACGCCGGTGATGTGCCACAAGAGACCATAGAGCAGATCCAGGATCTGGGTGACCTCCGGGCCTTGCCCATCGAGACGCTCTTCATCTTTGGCACCAACCGGAGCGCGTTGCAGTTCGTCATCGAGCAGCTCGACCGAGTGGAGCGCAAGGCGGTCACCCACACGCTGAGACTGGAGCGCAACGAGGACGAAATAGCGGATCATCGACTGTTGATCCCCGTTTTCAAGGTCGCCGATCATCTGCTGGCCGAAGCTGAAGAAGACGAGCTGAGCCATTTCGAGATGAACGCGAGAGAGCGGGATTTGCTGGAGAATTATGTCAACGCCGTTGACGATCGGGTGCTTATGGCCCGCCACGGCCTCAATCCGCAGAGGGTCGGCTGGCTGCGGCGCAGCTTCCGGAATCCCGATAAGTACTACAATCCCGGCGGCCAGGCCGTGGGGCATCTGGGCTTGCTCGTGCGGCGCGCGGGTGATTACTTCGGCGTCGTGCCCAGGGAGTTCGAGCGCTTGAAGGATCTGGATGAGGAGATTCGGCACTTCCAACGTATCAAGGTCTCGCTGCGAAACATCTATGACCTGCGACAGAAGATCAGTGACGTGAAGCAATACCCGGTGCTCCAGGAGCGCCTGGAAGCGCAATATGGACAGCTATCATTCGAGGAGTACTCGCGCCGGAACGAGCAGGTCAGCTCAGCCAAAACCGCGACCTTTGAGCACGATGGTCAGCGGATCAAGATTGAGTACATCGCCCAACATTACTACGTCCCCACCATCCTGGCAGACAGTGCTCGCGTCGATTATATCAAGCACATCATCCAGGTTGAGAGCGAAGTCGATTTTGTCAATGCCCTGAACGACTATGTGCGGAGAGATGATAATCTCTTCGATCAGTTCGATTGGTGGCTGTTCAGCAAGCTGGACGAGCATCTGGACGAGATAGCCCTGCCCTACTACGATCCTTCGGCCAACCGCATCCGGGACTTCAAGCCCGACTTTATCTTCTGGCTGCGGAAAGGCACGGATTACTACATCGTGTTCATCGACCCCAAGGGCACGACGTACGCGGATTATGAGCACAAGGTCGATGGCTATCGACGGCTCTTTGAGGATGGGGACGGTTGCAAGGTCATTGATCACGAGGGGCTGAACGTCCGGGTCTTCACATTCTTGCACACCGAGGATAAGCGCCAAGTGGGCGC
>CAZANJ010000396.1:0-3411 GCA_964486415.1 uncultured Anaerolineales bacterium | reverse complement strand
ATGTAGGGCGGGTTTCCATACCCGCCGATTTTTGAATCGCTTCGAAAACCCGAGTGGCGCAGGTAGACTATTTATTTCCATGTCCCTGAGCCCCTTATCCGTTCGCCTTTTTCTTCCACTTCATCGTCATATAGCCGACCAGCGATCCCAGTATTGTCAAACCGGCCAGCAGCCAGGTCGAGCTAGGTACCCGCGTCAAAGGTCTCAGCTTTGCCGGTAACGCCAGACCCAGGAGCCGTTTTGTCCTCGCTTTCCGTTCCTCTTTCGACATCTCAATCCGGTCCGTCAAAATTCTCTCGACCTCGCCAGATGCCAGCAGGGAGATGAGATCTGCTAACTTGGCCCCTTTTTCCTCCGTGATCGGCGGTTTTTCCTCCAAAAGCTTCCCGTAGGCCTCGACTGTTTGGGCGACGATGTTGGACCAATCGAGGTGCTCGACCTTTTGGCGGGCCTTGGCGCAAAGTTGTTCGTAGTCGGGCTGTGGCAGGTGGCAGATACGCTCGACGCATCGCGCGAAGCTCTCTGGGTTGGCATCCTTCGGCAGCCAGCATCCGACCTCTTCGTCGATGAACTCATCTATCGTCTCGTTCGAAAGCCCGACCACGGGCGTGCCCGAGGCCAGCGCCTCAATCACGACCAAGCTTTGCACCTCCATCTTGGAAGCCGATACGAAGAGATGGCTCTGCTCGAGTTGGGATGGGATCTCCTCATGGGGGATTTGGCCCAGGAAGCTCACGTTGTTCAATCCCAGATCTTTGCTTAGCGACTCCAGTTGCCGCCCATAGTCCGGATTTAGTGGCTTGCCGATGAGGCGTAGGCGATAGTTTTCTGGCAAGTGCTTGAGCGTCTTGAGCAGATAGACCTGATTTTTCCTCTGGCTGATATACCCGACGAAGCTTAAGACCTTCTCCTGGGCGCTCGTGTCGGCGGGGGAGCAGCTTGTGTAACGCTGCAAATCGCGCCCGTTGGGGATCACGAAGAGCCGCTCCTTGTAACCGAAGCGGCGCAGTGCTTCCAGCGCTGGGTTGTTGAGGGCGATGATGGCGTCGCAGTTCTCGTAGAAATTGGTCAGCGCGCGCCGTGTCACCGTCTCGCTGAGGGAGCCCTGTAACAGTTTGACGTCCAGGGCGTCCGTGGCCCCGAAGTCGAGTACCTTGGCGGGCAGGACGTGGCTGGTGTGGACGAAGGGCACCAGGTTCATCTTGGCCCATATCTGCCCGATCAAGCCCATCAGGGCCGGTTCGTGGGCGTGGACCACGTCCGGCTGGAAATCATCGAGGAAATCGAACATGCCGCTCACAGTTTTCGCTGAAAGGGCTGGCATCTGGAACTCGCCGTCGCCCGCGCTGCGCACGCCGAACACGGTCAGCCCACTTTCGTCCTGCGACCTTCCCGTCTGGTCGGCGGGGCAGATCAAAGCGACATTGTGATAGGCGGCGAATTGGCGCGCCAGCTCGTGGGCCACGCGGCTCTCCCCACCTCCCAGACCTCTCTTGAACAAGGAGATAAAAGCGATTTTCATCTTTTCCTCTGGAAACTCAGTCATAAGCGTCTCTCTTATCGAAGCCAAAGCGGTCGAAGATGTCCCGGTACCGGCTCACGATTTGCTCACGTTTCAATCCCATTTCTTCCATGGTGTAATTATGCTCGCTTTCGTGATTGCGGGCATTCCGCGCCGCTTTTTGCAGGATTGGGGCGAAGGTCGGGTTTATTTCCAGGCCGAAACGCTCGTAGATCTCGGTCACCGTCCTCGCGGCCTCGTTGACCAGGTCGTTAAAGTTCACCAAGATATAGCTTTCTTCTGGAGCCTCGGCCAGGCGATCCAGGGGATACCGGTACCAGTGTTCGGCCATATCCAGCACGTATTCACGGCTGGCATACTTTTTTTTCGGGTTACCCAGGATGCGCCATTCCTTCTCTTTCAAGCTGATGTAGGAGGGTATCATATCGAGGGGATTGCGCACCAGGTAGATGATCTTGATGTCTGGAAAGTATTCGTATAGCGTGTCAATCATCGGAGTGAATTGGGGGTTTTTAGCCAGATAATGTTTATCGCTGTCGCGGTGGGCATAAAGATGACGCTGGAGGGATTGTTTATAGAACCGCATCATGTTATGCTTCTCATCCTCCGGCATGCGGCTGTCGAAGTAGGTGTAGCGCTCAGTCTCATCCAGCATCGCAGCGTACAGCCAAATCTTCAGAGTCGAGAATATGTGCACCAACAAATACTCATCCTCCTCCGGTGCCCGCAGCGCGATCTTGTGGACGACGTTATCCTCCTGCCAGGTTTCCTCCAGCATGCCCATCAATCGATGCACGGGGTTGCCCAGGCGAAGGTCCAGCGCAGATAGCGCCCCAACCACTTCACGCATGGTGATCGACGGGGCTAGGAGCATCTCCCAGGTGCGCATCGTGTTGAAGGTCGTCTCGTCACGGGCCAGGAGTCTTTGGAGGAAGGTTGTACCGCTGCGTGGATTGCCCAGGATGAAGACCGGCTGCTTGATCTCTGTCTCCTGGTAGTCTCGAAAGAAAATCTCATCCAGCAAAAATCCAAGCCATACTCCCAGCTCGACCGACATGTAGCCGGTGTAGGCCAGCATTAGCACGCCGATGCGCTTCGGCGTCAGGCGATAGTTGGTATTGCGACTTTTGAAAAGTGATTTGTAGGTGAAGCGGGCGAAGTTTTTGAGGTTGAAAGCCACGTTTTTCCTTTCATTGTGCAGCAGCGCATTTTTCCTATCTCTGGGTTATTGAGAGGATAGAGCATCCGATAAGGCTTCGTACATCCCCTTGCAGAATGTGTATCCGGCTTGTACGCTCGAAGATGTGAGTGCCAAGCAAAGCGGCAGCATGCTCAGGGCCATAAAGGCCCACCCGAGAATTATGGCCGTCCGCGCCAGCCTCTCGCTGCGACTGTCACCACTGGTGCGGGCCTGGCGGCGGGCTCTGTAGGCCAGAAATAGCCCCACACCGGGGCCGATGAGGGGGATCATCATTGAGCCGAATACCGTAACGAGCATGCTGACCAGGGCAGGGTCCAATTTTTTCCTCTCGGTCGGCATCGGTGACACCAGCGATTTCCCGCATTTGCTGCAATAACGGGCCCCATCCTCATTCTCGGTTCCGCAGTAGGGGCATCTCAATAGCACTGATTTGGTCTCCGGCAAGGTCAGCACAGAGCCGCAATACACGCATCGGTACTGATTGGGTGCGCTTTCTGTGAAGTCGGACCCTCCACAGTTGGGGCATTGCCGCCGACCGAATTCTTCGGGGATGGATATTTTTGTCATCTTGCTCCACTCCATTGTCCTTCTTTTCCTGCGTATTTTGTGAAGTATAGCCTACCACGGGATAGAGCGCAAATCTTACTTCCTTATCTTCTATGGCTCTCCTCAAATTTGTGGGGTAAAC
>CAZANJ010000395.1:0-3412 GCA_964486415.1 uncultured Anaerolineales bacterium | reverse complement strand
ACTGTTCAAAAGACGCCGGGTGACACACCCGGCTTGAGCGGCTGAGTAGATACCTCGTCGCGTAATTTGAACGCGTTATAATTTCAAATCCACTTGCTCTTGCCGAATCGCCAGATCCAGCAATTGTACGGGCTAGATGCTCCTTGTAGCCCTGATTGCCAAATCCAGGCCGAGCAGGTGGATAAATGCGTTTCCTACCTCATCACGGCTACCGCCTTGTTTTAGCCCTCGTCCCTCCTCCACTGCCTGAAAATCCACACCGCGATCAGGGGCGCGGCGGAGCCGACCAGGGCAAAGCCGCCCGCGGTCCAGGATGCGTTTTGCACGTGCAACCAGGTCACTCTTCTCAAGTACAGAACATAAGCCAGGTAAAGCAACAGGCCCCCGATTATACACCACAGTCCCATCCGCATAGATTGGCTGACCGAGCTTTGATCCAGGCGCATGATGTAATACCCCGAAGTACCAATCGTCAGAACGCTGACGAGACCCAGCAAGAGGCTGAGGAAGCTGCTTTCTTCGGTGGGCGTAGCCTCTTCCACCGGCTGCATCGGCGTGGGCGTCGGCGATGGGGTGGGCGTTTCCTGTCTCTCCTCGACCTCGTGCTCAATGACGGGTGTGGGCGTCGATGTCGGCGTGGGCGTCGGCGATGGTGTGGGCGTCACGATAGTGACCGGCTCGCCCTCCTGGATTGTGATCTGCAAGGCCACTGTGCGCGGGACCGGGTCGGCTTGAACGGCGATGTCGAGTTGCCCCGTTCGGTTCAGCGTGATGGCGGTCTCTGCTATGCCGCCGCGCGTCGTCGCCACTGCGGATTGTTCCAGGCCTTCCTGTGGATAGGTGAAGATGAACTGTACGGGGGTGCCATCTGGAACCAGGTGACCGTTGTGGTCCAGGATCTCCCCAGTGTACAATCTCAACTCATCGCCCTCTTCCAGTCGTGGCTCCGGCGTTGGAGCGCCTTCTGCCGTGGGCTCAGGCGTTAGCTGACTCTCCTGAGTCGGCTCCGGCGTCAAATCTTCCTCTGTCTCGGCGGGCTTGGTGACGTGATAGTATAGGGGAATCGTCTGATCGGGGTCAGGGGAAGTCTGGGTCAAGAGATCATAATTTATGCCGCTGACGCTGACAGGTGGTGTTCCCTTGGGCGCGAACTCGCCAAATAGGGTCCGTATCGAGGCCTCGATGAAGGGTTCGATGCGGCTGTAGGCCACGTAGTAAGCGCTTAATTTGCTGATCTCGGTTGCGTCCAGATAGTAAGGGGCATCGTAGGCCAGCACAATCATATGGGTGCTGCGCAGGGCATCGGCCCGTTGAGCGAGAAATTGGCGCACTACCTCGCCCTTGAGAGCGGAGCCGGTGGGATCTAGAATAGCAAAGATGACCCAGTCGGCCTCTTGTAGCGCAGCTTCGACCGGCGATGGGGGTATCAGCGTTGGCGTGATGACCTCATCGGCGGGGGGCTCGGTTTCCTCCTCTTGAGGAGGCAGGGGTGGCGCGCCCATGTAGGTTGCAAGTTGATTGAAGGTGAAACTTTGCACCCGATCTGGGTCAATCTGTCCGGTCCCATCCGGGCCGTACAGATGCACAATCGTGTTCTCCAGCTTGCGCGGGGCGATGTAGGGTATCGGCTCACACACGGCGCAGGGCTTACCCATCCGGTCGTTGGTGAAGATCACGATGTTGTCATCCGGGATCGGTGGCGATGGCACCAGATCTGATGAGGGTGGGGATAGCAAAGTGACAGCGTCACGGGCAATGGTCGATATCGCCTCTATGTTGGATTGTCTTGTTTGGTCCTTTTCCTCGACGTCTTGTAGTCCAATATTTTCCATATCGGTTTGGATGGGCAGTGAGGGGAGTGTGCCGCCATAGAGTTTCAGCTTGAGCCGCAGAATGCGGGCTACCGCCGCGTCCACAAGGGCCTGGAAAGAGGGCTCATTTTCATACTTCTCGCGGAAGAAGGTGATGGTCGATTTGATGTTATTGAGCTGATCTTCCCACTCGCCGTTGGGAGAGAACTGGGAAAGGAGCAGAAGGTCATTGCCAGCCAGGAAAGCTTCCTGTGCGATACGGCGGCTGTTGAAGCTCTGTTCGCTCGGATCGTAAAACCTTCGCAGCCCTCGTATCCCCAGGCCATCGGAGACAGTCACACCGCCCTGTTCTCGCCATCCAGCCAACTCCGGCAAGCCCAAGAGGCGTTGTAGCACCTGGCTGTCCACGCTGATTGGGCGTGTGGTGACGAAGCGGCCACCCTCCAGCCCGCGGAAGCGGATGTGGGACACCATCATCCCATCCGGGCGCATCAGGGGATCATCAGCCTGTGCCACGGCGAAGAAGGGGGCGAGGTCGACCTGGCGCAGTTTCTCCAGCGTGCGCTGTACGGTGGAGATTTCCTCATCAAGGGAGCGTTCGGATGAACCCAGTCCGGGGAAGTGCTTCGCCACGACTGCGATCTTACCTTCGCCTCCCTGGTGGACGCCTTGGATGTAGGCTTTTCCCATCTGTCCCACCCAGAAAGGTTCGCCCCCGAAGGAGCGTATACCCATATCGCCGGCGTGGAGTGTGGTGGCGGAGGGGCGCGGATTTTCAATCACGTCCAGCGAGGGACCCAGCAGCATATTAACGCCCAAGTGACTCATCTCTTGGCCCACAATCTGGCCCACGGTGTGGGTATGGCTCGGATTCCACGTGGCTCCCAGCGCCATTTGGGAGGGCAGCGGGGTCGTCCCGCTGATGATGGCGGTGAAGGGCATACCGTTGCCCTCCTGGTTCACGGCGATGAAGAGGGGAATGAAGGGCTCGGTGAGCAACTCGCCCTCGATGACTGTATCGGTCAAGGGTTGCGTCGCCTCCCAGGCCGTTCCCTGGAGTTCATCGATCAGTGTGGATACCTGGGTGAGAGTATCACCTTCGTTGATGATGTTGCCATTTTCTGGGCTGAGCGCCACGCCGCCGACGTGATACTCGCGGATCAGCTCCGTGATAGCGGCCTCATCGGTGACCTCAGCTCCGGGAAAGGTTACCAGGAAGAGCTGCCCGACCTTTTCCGCGCTGGACATACTGGCCATCAACTGAGCGATCTCTTCATTTCCCTCTCCCTCTTGGGCATATGCCTGGGGAAGCAGAGATGCGCATGTGGTGATCAAAAGTACTAGCGAGATCAGACGTTTGAGCGTTACAGTCATAAGTTGCACCTGAAGTTTTGCATTCTAGCTGTGGGATGTAGTGGGTTTATTGTACCCCAAACAAGGCTAAGTGCAATGGCTGTTTATTCAGCCAAACACCCCAGCTCAATTCGATGCCGGGGTGTTCATATCAAATCTGAGCGCGAAGTTGAAGAGCCAAAAGCCCTTCGTGCCTCAATTTCCGCTTTTCACTTCCTGTTTGTCTCTTCTTCCCAATCATCTTCCCA
>CAZANJ010000394.1:1512-3427 GCA_964486415.1 uncultured Anaerolineales bacterium | reverse complement strand
ATGTCGCCCGCGATGCACAACGCCGCCTTCGAGGCATTGGGGCTGAACTGGCGCTACGTCCCGCTGCCTGTGGCGCCCGATCAGGTCGAGGCGGCGGTGCGTGGATTGCCCGCACTCGGTTTTCGCGGTGCCAACGTGACCGTGCCGCATAAGCAGGAGGTCATCCCCGCGCTTGATCTCATCACCCCCGATGCGCGGGCGCTCGGCGCGGTCAACACCATCGTCGTCGAGTGGGGCGAGGATGGCGAGGCCAAGCTCATGGGTCACAACACCGATGCGGCTGGTTTCATCGGGAGGCTGCGCGATAGCGATTTTGTCCCTGCGGGCAAACGGGCCGTTGTGGTGGGCGCCGGGGGCGCGGCCCGCGCGGTCGTCTTCGGACTGATGGAGGCTGGCGCCGATGAAATCGTGGTGCTTAACCGCACCCTGGAGCGAGCGGAAGCCCTCGTTTCGGAGCTGGGCCGCCCTTCGCGATCCGCTCTGCGCAGTTCAACATTGACCCCGGAAACGCTGATCGAGAAGGCTCGCGCCACCGACCTTCTGGTGCAAGCCACACCGGTTGGGATGTGGCCGCGCGTGGATGCCTCCATCTGGCCCGACGACGCGCCGATCCCGGCCCGCCTGACCGTCTTCGATCTGGTCTATAATCCGCTGGGCACAAAGCTATTGCGACAGGCGCGAGAATCGGGGGCCAGGCCCATCGACGGGCTGGGGATGCTCGTGCAACAGGGCGCCTTGTCCTTCGAGCTTTGGACCGCTGAGCGCCCCCCGGTCGATTTGATGCGAAAAGCTTGTCAGAGGGCCTTGAGGAAGAGTCCCCCGCTGTGTATGGCTGAAGATTCAGCCGCTGAAAGTTCAGCCGTAGACCGTCAACCTGTCTGGCTGCCTGGCGTGATACGTGCCGGGCCCATTGTGCTCGGATACATTCCCATCGGGCTGACCTTTGGCGTGCTGGCCCAACAGGCCGGGCTTTCGGCCTTCAATGCGCTGATGATGTCGCTGCTGGTATATGCCGGTTCATCCCAACTGATCGCGGTCGGCTTGTTTGCGGCCAATGCGCCCCTCTCATCCATCATCCTGACCACGTTCGTGGTCAACCTGCGTCATATACTTCTCTCCGCTGCTGTTGCGCCCTTCCTCAAGCGCTGGCGTAACTCGGAATTGGCCGCCTTCGCCTATCAATTGACAGATGAAACCTTCGCCATCCATTCAGCCCAATTCTCATCCGAAGTGCCCGACAAAGGGGAGGTCTTTGCGACCAACGTGACAGCGCAGGCCGCTTGGATCTCTGGAACCTGGCTGGGCGTCACACTGGGTCAATTCATCACCGACGTCAAGCCGTTGGGGCTGGACTATGTGCTTCCGGCGATGTTTATCGCGCTGCTCGTTTTGCAGATCAAGGATCGAGTACAAATCGGAGTCGCGCTCATAACTGGTGTGCTATCCGTCGCTTTGTTTGTCGCGGGAGTGGGCCGTTGGAACGTAATCTTCGCTACCTTGCTCGGCGCGACGCTGGGAGTGATCATTGATTTATGGACCAACAGACGATCTTCCTGACCATCATCGGTATGATGACGGTGACCTACATACCCCGTCTTCTGCCAACCTGGTTGGTGTCCTCTTGGACCTTGCCCGGTTGGGTCGAGGCCTGGCTGCGGCACGTGCCCGTCGCCGTGCTGGCTGCGATGCTGTTCCCGTCGATACTGATCCGGAGCGATCAATTTGCCCTCACGCTCAATAATCTCTTCTTATTGGCGGCTTTCCCCACGCTATTGGTGGCCTGGAAATCCCGCAGCTTGTTTGGATCGGTAATCACGGGTGTCATCGTGGTAGCCCTGGCGCGAATTCTTTTAGCTGGGTAGCAAACCCGACCTACATAATTTGGTGCTTCGTGTAGGGCGATTTTGCTAGCACC
>CAZANJ010000394.1:0-1412 GCA_964486415.1 uncultured Anaerolineales bacterium | reverse complement strand
CCCTCTGAGGGAGAGGGGACGCGGTTCCCTCTCCCCCAAGGGGGAGAGGGGTAGGGTGAGGGGGAGAAGCCCGATTCACTGGCAAACTCGCTTTACCAAGAACTTAGCGGAGGAGGTTTGTATGCTGCAATTCTTGACCGCTGGCGAATCCCACGGCCCTTGTTTGACCGCTATCGTCGAGGGCTTGCCCGCCGGGCTTGAGGTGGATGTGAAGGCCATCAATCGCGAGCTGGCCCGCCGACAGGGCGGCTACGGGCGCGGAGGCCGGATGAAGATCGAGCGCGACCGCGTGGATATATTGGGCGGCGTGCTCTACGGCCAGACCACGGGCGCACCGGTGGCCTTGCGCATTGAGAACAAGGACTGGGCCAACTGGCGCGAGCGTTGGGCCTCTGGCGAACTGCCCGCGCTGACCGTTCCGCGCCCCGGTCACGCCGATTACGCCGGTATGGTCAAGTACAGCCTGGACGACGCCCGCCCGGTGCTGGAGCGGGCCAGTGCGCGGGAGACGGCGGCGCGTGTGGCTGTCGGGGCGCTGGCGAAGCAACTGCTCGCCCCGTTCGATATCGCTATCGGCAGCTATGTGACCGAAATCGGGGGCGTGGTTGCGACGCTGTCTGACCGGCCATTGGAGCAACTCTGGGCCCAAGCTGAGGCCAGCGATGTGCGCTGTCCGGACGAAAAGGCCAGCACAGGTATGCGCCGACGGATCGATGAGGCTCGCGAGCGCGGCGATTCTCTGGGCGGTGTCTTCGTCGTCACTGCGACCGGTGCTCCGGTCGGGCTGGGCAGCCACGTCCACTGGGAGCGGCGGCTCGATGCGCGGCTGGCGATGGCCGTGATGTCGATCCCGGCTATCAAGGGCGTCGAGATCGGCCCGGCCTTTGAGAACGCGCGACGCCCCGGCACCAAGGTGCACGATGAGATTTTCCTCAATGAAGATGGAAGCGTGACGCGCCGCACCAACCGCGCCGGTGGCTTCGAGGGCGGGATGACGAACGGCATGCCCGTCGTGGTGCGGGCGGCGATGAAGCCGATCCCGACCACGGTGACGCCGCTGCGCTCGGTCGATCTGGCGAACGGTGAGCCAGCCGAGACCCAGTACCAGCGCTCCGATGTCTGCGCGGTGCCGGCCGCATCCATCGTCGGCGAGGCGATGGTCGCCTGGGCGCTGGCGGATGCTCTGCTAGATAAATTCGGCGGCGATACCATGGAGGCCCTAAAACTTCATCGACAGGATTAACAAGATTTGGCAGTTGTCCCTCCTTGCTACCCTACACAAGTGCGGCAGGGGGCGTATGCAAAACTTGGGGGAGCACGAGCGCCAAGACTTCGGAAGTCTACGAGAACGATGTGCGCGGGGCTTCAAAATTGCTCTTCTCGGCATAATTTGATAAGCAGAGCAGTATTCG
>CAZANJ010000393.1:0-3434 GCA_964486415.1 uncultured Anaerolineales bacterium | reverse complement strand
AGCAGCACAATCCGGCGGAAGCACCCCAAGTCCCTTATGGTGCCCAAGAAATTCGCTGCGCCGTCCAGTTCGGCATGTTAGGCCCCAGGGTGAGGATTTTCTGGGGATTCTCGCCATTCAGACCCATCACGTAGAGGCCCCAGGCGCCGTCGCGATTGGAGGCGAAGGCGATGCCAGAACCATCAGGAGCCCAGGTCGGGAGCCCATCGGTGGCCGGATTATCGGTCAAAACCGCGATACCTCCGCTAACGCCGAGCCTATAAATCTCCCAGTTACCGGTGACGTTCGACATGTAGGCCAAGGTCCCGCCGCCAGGCGCCCAGCTCAAGCCGATGTCATTACCGCTGGCGGTGAGACGCACCGACGGCTGATCGTCGTCGGGATTATCAACGAAGATGCCACAGGTGCCCTCGGCGTCACAGCCATTCCAGGCCAGGAGACCGGTCGGCCCCCAGGCCGGCCCCTTACCCTCCGCATGGAGAGTCGGCTCAGCCGAGCCATCCACCGGCGCGATGTAGACCTGCCACACGCCGGCGGCATCCTGGGCAGCGTAAGCCATACGCGCTCCATCGGGCGAGAAGGTGGGCCAGGCCGCTCCTGGGGGCGCAGAGAGCCTTCGTGGCGCAGTTCCCCCCGGCGCCAAAAGCGAGAGTCCAGCAGCAAGATCACGATATCCCAGGGCACCGCCGCCCCAAAGCCAGCTCGGCTGATCGGCCCCGGCCGCCATGCGCGTCAAGTGACCGTCGACGGAGAGCACATAAATGTCACTCAGGCCGGTTTGTGTGTTATAGAGCGGGTAAGCCAACCGCCCAGAAGTAAAGGCCGATGGTAGTTCAGTGATCGTGATAGTGCGTGTGCTTTCCATAGATGGGATCGGCGCGGGCGTGGCAATGCTGCAAATCTCGGCTGCTTCGGCCCGCTTCTGCTCGATATTCTCATCGACCAGCAATTGCAGCGCCTGTGCGTACTGCTCCTCGGCGGGGCACATCTCGCCTTGCGCATACCATGCGTCTGCATAATTCACGTGGGCGCGATAGAGGCGCTGGAAGACATCCTTGTAGGCAGGCGCGATGGTGTAAAGCTCCTCGAATCGGGCGATACACTCCTCCCAATCCACCCCCCAGTAACCCCGCGCGGTCATATACTGCATGGCCAAGCGGCGCTGAGTGGACGCCTTCTCGTCCAAAGGTCGCAGCGCCACCGCCTGATCGAGGTAAAAGATGCCCTCCTCGAAGCGATCATCCTCCAAAAGCTCCATACCAGCATTGTAGAAGCTCTCGTAGAGCATCTCCTCGACCTCATCCGCCTGATAGTCAATATCCAAAACACGAAGCTGCGTCAGGGTGGAGGCGGCATCTTGCCAGCGCTCGGCCTCGTAGTGTTCCACAGCTTGGCGATACAGATCCTCCGTGACAATAGCCTTCTGGGATTCTGATGTGGGAGTAGGGGTGACATTGGCAGCCGCAATGCGGGCCTCGGCCTCAGCGATGCCCCGATCGGCGAGAGGATGGTCTTTATTGAGGATGAGCACATACTCAAACTCGGCGATGGCGCGGTCATAATCGCCGCTCTCCAGGGCCTCCAAGCCAGCCTGGTAATGTTGATCTGCCAAGGTATGGCGCTCTTGGGCACGGTCACGCTCTCCCTGGTAAAGGCCACCGTAGGCTCCTGCTCCCACGCTCAAGGTCAGTAAACAGAGAAATCCCATAACCCACAGGATGACGGGACGCAGACGCCGCCAGCGCACAGGGCCGCCGTCTCCAGCGGAGCTTGCATCCGACGGCTCGTTATCAGGCTGTTGAGGTTGCGCGGAAGGATTGCCCTCCACTTTCGCGCCGCAATGGGGGCAAAGGGACAACATATCGGAAATATCAGCTCCACATTCAGGACATTGCATCGAGATCTCTAAGTAGAAAATTATAACTTCTTTGAAAGGTTTGTCCAGTTCGTCAAGCCGTCTCCATTTCTCCTTCCAGATTTTTCGGCAGGATAAAGACGAAACAGCTTCCATGCTCTGGGGAGGACTCGGCCCACACCCGCCCATTGTGAAGCTCCACCAACCCCTTAACAGTGGAAAGACCCAATCCCATCCCTCCATGCCGACGGGTCATATGATCCTCCACCTGCTCGAAAGGCTCGAAGATTTCGTCGAGCATGTCCTGCGGAATGCCCATCCCGTCGTCGACCACGGACACCTCCACGTGGCTGAGCCGCTCGGTCGCCGATACCCATATGCAACCGCCTGGAGGCGTGAACCTCACAGCGTTGGAAAGCAGGTTATCCATAATTATGCGCAGCTTTTCCCGGTCAACACAGGCCAAGAGGGGCTCATCGGGAAACTCCACCTCCAGCTTCAAGTCCTCGGCCTCGACCAGGGAGCGGTAGACGTTACAGGCATCCTCAATCTCCTCTCGCAGATCGAAGGTAACACAAGCAAACTCAATCTCGCCGGTCTCCAGGTAACGCAAGTTGAGCATCGTCTCCATCAAGTACTTGAGTCGCAGAGCGGCCCTCAGCACTACATCTAGCTGGGGACCGGCCACATCCTCCTCAAGCTGTTCGCGCAGCAAAGCGGCGTAGCCCAAAATCAGACCCAACGGTGTGCGCAGCTCATGGGAAGCGATGGAAATGAAATCAGACTTGAGTTGGTCCAATTTCTTCAATCGGTTCTTGGCTTCCTGCAGTGCATTCACCAGCCGTGCGTTTTCGATGGCTACCGCTGCCTGGGCGCCAAGAGTCATCAGCGTTTCCACATCGCTCTGGACAAACTCCTGGTCATCACTCTTATTCACCGCTTCCAGGACGCCGATGCAACGCTCCTTGATCTGCATAGGTACCGCCACCAGAGAATGCGTTTCTCGGCCAATCTGCAGCCCGACTTCCTTGTAGTGACGAGGATCGCTCTGGGTATCATGCACGATTATCGGCTCTCTATCCATAAAAACCGCGCCAGCGATGGAAGATCCAACGGGCACCGGAATATCAACGAGTTGATCAGAAAGCACACCGGAGGCAGCACGCACAGCACGAAAACGCAACTCGCCGATGCGCTCGTCCCAAAGTAAAATGGAGGTACCCTCGCTTCCCGTAAGCTCAGCCGCGATCTTGATGATCTTGGTCAAGAGAGGTTCCAGCGCCACCGTCGAGGTCAATTCTCGACTGACGGTCAGTATGCGCTCCAGACTTTGCACACGCTCTGCAAGCTCATTCACCACACACTCCTATTGGCCTCTTCTGACAAGTAACCACCTGTTGCACGCAATCCAGCGGGAGCGATGAGGTGGGACAAATTATTTATCTACAGCCCCAAGACTTAACTTGGTGCATCTTGCAACAAGATGCAGTGTACACTCCACAAACACAGTAACGCTGCACACGGTGATTAGATTATAATTAGACACACACAGACTGACAAGCGCCAGGCTTATCGGGAA
>CAZANJ010000392.1:0-3435 GCA_964486415.1 uncultured Anaerolineales bacterium | reverse complement strand
ATTCAGGCAAATTTCACTTGACATTTGGAAGCTTAGCGGTATAATTTGGCTCGTACAATCCTCGGTAGCTCAATGGTAGAGCGGCCGGCTGTAACGATTTTATCTACATTCACAAAAGGTTGCAGCCCTGATCAGCAATGATCAGCGGAAAAACGGGGTGAACTCAGGGGAGCCGTAACACTCCAGGTGACGGTAATCCTGAGCCAAGCCTGGTGAAGGGTATCAAAGTAGCCAGGAAGGTGCAGAGACTAGACGGTGAGGAGCCCGACCGATAAGCCGTCCGCGAGCGCCCCGCACCCCATTGGGGTGATGAGATAGTCCGTTCCTCGTGGAAACGCGGGGGTAGGCGTAACCGGTAGGTTGCAGGTTCAAATCCTGCCCGAGGAGCTAAGTTACACAGCAAGGGAAGCATAGCTTCCCTTTTTGTTTACCTCTCGCAAATGATCCCCTCAGTGCATCAGGTGACTGTCTTCTTTCAATCTTCAATCCGGACGCTTCTGGATAAGTGCCTTCGACCGGCGCATCTGCTCCGCCTGGCGCTGGCGCTCTTCATCATCTGGAGCATCCGCCCGCCACGGGTGCGCGTCACGCTCGACCCACCGCAGGAAGTCAGCACCACCAACCCCATCGCTGGCATCCACACCCGCCTCACCGATGAGGTGGAGGAGTGGAAAATCCAGCGCACGCTGCGCATGGTGCGCCAGATGGGCACGCCCTGGGTCGTCGAATACTTCCCCTGGGCCTACATCGAGCTGGCGGAGGGGGATTTTTCCTGGGATCATAGCGACACGGTGATCAAGCACGCCGAGAACCAGGGGCTGACCGTAGTCGCGCGGCTGGGCTGGACGCCAGCCTGGGCGCGGCCCGATTCCGATGAGCAGGAGACAACCCACACTTACCTTCCGCCCAGCCGGTATGAGGACTTCGCCGACTTCGTGGCGGCCTTCGCCGCGCGCTACCGAGGGCGCGTGCGGCACGTGATCATCTGGAATGAGCCCAACCTCAGCTTCGAGTGGGGCTACCAACCGGTGGACCCGGAGGGCTACGTCGATCTGCTGCGCGAGGTCTATCCTCTAGCGCACGCCGCGAACCCCGATGTGGTAATTTTGGCCGGGGCGCTGGCGCCCACGCTGGAGCCGGAGGGAAGCCCGGCCGGGATGAACGATCTGGCCTATCTGGAGCGGATGTATGAGGCCGGGGCGAGGCCCTACTTCGATGGCTTAGCCGCCCACGCCTACGGCCACACCGCCCCGCCGGAGGAGCAGCCCGCGCCCGATAGGATCAACTTCCGTCGTGTCGAGTTGCTGCGCGAGATTATGCTCGTGCACGACGACGCCGACAAGCCGGTCTACGTGACCGAGGCGGGTTGGAACGATCACCCTCGCTGGACGGGGGCCGTCAGCCCCGCGCAGCGCATTCAATACACCATCGGCGCCTACGAATGGGCGCGGACCCACTGGCCCTGGTGCGAGTGCGTCGCGATGTGGGCCTTCCGCTACCCCGCGCCGAGTTACAACTACCAGGATCACTACACCTTCGTGACGCCCGAATTCGAGCCGCAGGTGATTTATCTCGAAGTACAAGAGTACACGAGGTGAAGTGAAACGTGAAACCTAAAACTTAAAACTTAAAACTTAAATGTTATGACAATCGGTGAATTTGAGGTATCCAGGGATTGGCAGTCGGATCGGCGCGGGCCGGTGCGCTGGATTATGTCCCACATGGCGCGCCATAAGCTGTTTGTCTTCGGGGTGTTCATCGGCGCATTCGGCAACGCGGCGCTGGCGGCGGCCTTGCCCGTCCTCCTGGGCCGCGCCTTCGACGCCGTGGCCGCCCAGCCCCCCGACGTCCGGGGATTGACTGATGCGGCCCTCATCCTGGCTATATCCCAGCTCGTGCGTGGCTTCATTTTCCAGCTAACCCGCAACGCTTGCAGCGAGGTGATCGGGCAGCGGCTGGAGCGTGATATTCGAGACGAGCTTTATGCCAGCTTGATCGGCAAGAGCACCTCCTTCCACGACGCACAGCCCACGGGCGATCTGATGGCCCGCGCCACGAACGACGTGCGCCAGATCAACTTGATGTTCAACCCAGGGCTCAATCTGGTCATCGGCTCGGCCAATTTCTTGCTGATGCCCCTCCTCGTGGCACCATCGATCCACCCACAGCTTCTCCTGGCCCCGGTGGTCTATCTGCTGGCCTACGTGTTCTCGGTGCGGAGCTACCTGCGAAAGTTGCGCCCGGCTGCCGAGCGCGTCCGCCATCTCTTTGGCGAGATGAACACTACGCTGGCCGAGGCCATCGACGGCATTGAGACGGTCAAGGGCGCGGCCCAGGAGGAGCACGAGAGCACACGCTTCTCCCGAAGGGTCACCGAGTGGCGCGACGCCTACGTGGCCCAAGGAGACCTGGAGGCGCGCTTTATCCCCTTACTCCTGCTGGGGCTGGTTCAAGCGGCGGGGCTCATTCACAGCCTCTGGTTGCTCTATCAGGGCACCATCGGCGTAGGGGACGTGGTCTCCTTCAACGGGCTGCTGCTACTCTTCGGATTTCCCACCTTCGCGGCTCAGTTTGCATATTCGCGCGTCTCATCCGGTGTGGCCAGCGCCCGGCGCATTTTGGAGCTGATCAATACCGAGACCAAGCTGGATCAGAATCTGGAGGGGTACGAGGCGCCGATGCGTGGAAGGGTGAGCTTCGAGGAGGTCACTTTCTGCTACGATGATGCCGTGCAGTCGTGTCGGGACGAAGAAGTAGGCGTAGTGCTGGAAAAGATCGATTTCCAGGTCGAGACAGGGCAGACGGTGGCCATCGTGGGGCAGACGGGCTCGGGCAAGAGCACCATCGCCAAGCTGATCAGCCGCACCTATGATGTGGACGATGGGCGCGTGCTGATCGACGGCGTGGACGTGCGCGATTGGAACCTGGAAGCGCTGCGGCGTCAAATCTCCACCATCGAGCAGGATATTTTCCTCTTCTCCCGCTCCATCGCCGAGAACATCGCCTTCGGCTGCCCCGATGCCACACAGGAGGATATCGAGGCCGCGGCCCAGGCGGCTCAGGCCCACGAGTTCATCACCAGCTTCGAGGCGGGATATGAGACCGTCATCGGCGAGCGCGGAGCGACGCTTTCTGGCGGTCAGCGTCAACGCCTGGCGCTGGCTCGCGCTTTCCTGACCAAGCCCACCATTTTGATTCTGGATGATGCCACCAGCTCCATCGACAGCGAGACGGAGGATCGTATCCAGCGGGCCATCGAGCACGCCGCCGAGGGGCGCACGACTTTCCTCATCACCCACCGGCTCTCACAGATCCGCTGGGCCGATCTGATCGTGGTGATACGGCAAGGGCGCGTGGCAGCGACGGGCACACATGAGCAGTTGATGGAGGAATCGCCGGCCTATCGGAGCATCTTCGCGAGGTATGAACGGTAGG
>CAZANJ010000391.1:0-3436 GCA_964486415.1 uncultured Anaerolineales bacterium | reverse complement strand
CGCCGCGCCAATCGGAGCCCACCTTATCCACCTCGTCCAGCATGAAGACCGGGTTTCGAGTCCCAACGCGCTTGAGCCCCTGGATGATGCGTCCGGGCATCGCGCCGATGTAGGTGCGGCGATGGCCCCTGATCTCGGCCTCGTCGCGCACACCGCCCAGGCTCATGCGCGTGAACTTCCGCTCTAGTGCTCGTGCGATGGAACGGCCCAGGCTGGTCTTGCCCACTCCGGGCGGCCCGACGAAGCACAGAATGGTCGAGGCGTACTCGTCGATCTCCTCCACCTCACGCTCCTCCCGCAGCTTGCGCACCGCCAGGAACTCCAGGATGCGCTCCTTGACCTTTTCCAGTCCATAGTGATCCTCGTCCAGGACCTGCTCGGCGTGCTCCAGGTCGAGGTTATCCTCGGAGAGCTCGGTCCAGGGCAAATCGATCATCCAGTCGAGATAGGTCTTGATCACTCCCACCTCGGCCGACTGGGGGTGCAGATGGGCCAGTCGATCCAGCTCCCGCTCGGCCTCCTCGTGAGCCTCTTCCGGCAGATCGGCCTCCTCAAGCTTCTGGCGATAGCTATCTGCCTCCGATCCTCCCTCTTCCTCGCCCAGTTCTTTCTGGATGGCCTTGAGCTGCTGGCGCAGGTAGTATTCGCGCTGCGTCTTCTCCATCTCTGACTGGGCTTCTTCGCGGATGTCCTGGCTTACGGCCAAAACCTCCAGCTCGCGCTGCATGATGCTCAGCAGCTCGCGCATCTGCTTCGCCAGATCGTCGCCCTCCAGCACCTCCTGCGCCTGTTCCACATCCAGCCGGATATTGGAGGCCAGCGCATAGAGCAGCATAGCTGGCTCGCTAACTTGATCCAGCATATCGATGGTTTCCTCTGGCACTTGAGGGAAGAAGGCTACCATCCGCCGCGCTGCCTCTAGAAGTTCGCGCCGTAGAGCTTCGATCTCCGTATCATCCTTGGTAATCTCGCTTTTCTGCTCGACCTTGGCCACTAAATAGGGCTCCTCGGCCACCCAATCAGTGATACGCACGCGGCTCACGCCACGCACGATTACCTGGTATTGAGCTCTTTCATCATCCTCCAGGCGCAAAACCCGTTCCACACGGGCCAGGGTGCCCACCTGGTAGACGCCATCGGAGCCTGGCTCCTCCACGGATGGGTCGCTCATAGCGGTCAACACCAATAACTGATCGCTATCAAGCACATCTTCCAATAATTTAATCGAGCGCTCTAACCCGACCGCCAGCGGCAGCACAGTGTGCGGGAAAGCGACCACATTGCGCAAGGGCAGCACGGGAAGCTCATGCGGCTCTTTGCTCGCGTCATCGCGTTGAATATCCTTTTGAAGTAACGACTGCAACATATTTCACCTCTTACTGAAACAGAAAGTATAATCGCTTTGGGCCGCCGGAGTTCGGGACACAAGCGATATCATATACCATATTCGGGATTCTGAACACATTATCACACAAAGACATAAGAATTTCGTTTTTATTGCATTAGAAATACATTAGAAATTGTCCCGAAGGCGTGTTTGTGTCACTGCCTTCGTTGGGATATAATTGGGTGCCAAGTGCTGAGTAGGGCAGCTCATTCTGCCTAATTTAAGGAGGCCATGATGAAGCCAGTAGGTTATTCTGACTTGTATGAGCGTGGACTGCGCGTGGCGACGGTGGCTCACCGCTCTCAAGATCGCAAGGGCAGCAGTTTGCCCTACATCACTCATCCGATACACGTATCGGTCATTTTGTTGCACTACGGCTTTTCCCCAGCCGCGGCAGTAGCTGGTTTGCTGCACGATGTGGTTGAAGATCAAGGGTATAAATTGGCCAAGATAGAGGAGGAATTCGGGCCCCAGGTAGCGGAGATCGTGGATGCACTTTCGGAGCGCAAGCGGGACGCACAAGGCCAAATGCGGCCCTGGGACTTGCGCAAGCGGGACGCGCTGGCCCATTTGCGCCAGGCGAGCCTGGAAGCCGTGGCTGTCAAGGCCGCGGACACGTTACACAACTCCCGTTGCTTTGCGGAAGATCTGCGCCGGAAGGGGGCTGAGATGTGGCAATACTTCAATCGCGGGCCGGAGGCCCAGATGGGCTATTACCTCCAGGTGCTCCAGATAGTGCAAAAGCGCCTGGGGCCTCATCCTCTCGCGGAGGAGTTGGCGGACAGTCTGGACGATCTAGCCCAGGCCATACAGGAGACCGAACAGAGGGAGATATGAGTGAGAACGCTTTCCCCAAGCTGCGCGCTATCGAGGCCCGCCCTTTCCTACACGGGGGGCGGCCTTCTATCCTGCTGCTCGACCCTCTGAGGTTGAGTGATAAGCAAGTCATCATACCGCGTCAGTTGGCGCCCTTGTTATCGCTCTGCGACGGCACGCGGGACCGTGATGAACTACGTGCCGCTCTCGCTGTGCGGTTCGGCTTGCGCATCGAGGCGGATGTGTTGCAAAAGGTGCTCGACGCGCTTGACGATGCCCTGCTACTCGATAATGGCCATTTTGCCCAGGCGCAGGAGGGTCTGCGAGATCAGTATCGCCGGGCCTCCTGCCGATCGCCTAGCCTCGCCGGTCGCTCCTATCCCGCTGACCCCGAGGAGTTGCGGCGTCTGTTGCAGGGCTATATGGATGGCGTGGACGAAGAATCCGCTGGAACGGTCGACTATCGCGGGCTGGTCAGTCCGCATATAGACTACGCACGCGGCGGCGCGGTCTACGCCGGCGTCTGGAAACGGGCGGCCGAGGCGGTGAGGGAAGCGGAGTTGATCGTACTGCTAGGCACCGATCACTTTGGTGGAATGGGCCATTTGACGCTTACCCGCCAGAATTATGCCACGCCCTTCGGTTCCTTGCCGACCGACCGGGATGTGGTGGACGACTTGGCCCAGGCGATGGGTGAGGAGGAAGCCTTCGCCGAAGAGCTCCATCACCGCAGTGAGCACTCCATCGAGTTGGCGGCGGTCTGGCTGCAATTTATCCGCGAGGGGGAGCCCTGCGACGTGGTGCCGATCCTGTGTGGCTCTTTCGGCCACTTCGTGAATGGTTGGGAGAAGCCGGAGCAAGATCAAACGCTCGATGCTCTGCTAGGTGCTCTCAAGCCGGTGCTGGAGGGGCGCCGAACTCTCGTCGTGGCGGCCGGCGATCTGGCACACGTCGGCCCGGCCTTCGGCGGGCAACCGCAAGGGCTGATGGAGCGCGGTTTGTTGCGGGCGGTCGATGATGAACTCATCGAGCAGATCTGCCAGGGTGACGCCGAGGGGTTCTATGCGGTGATCGAACAGGATCGCGATCGGTACAACGTTTGTGGGCTGCCTCCCATCTACGTAACCCTGCGCCTGTTGGGCTCCTCTGAGGGCGAGTTGACGGCTTATGAGCTTTGCCCCGCCGATGAGCGAAATACTTCGCTGGTCTCGGTGTGCGGGATCGTGCTCGCTT
>CAZANJ010000390.1:0-3440 GCA_964486415.1 uncultured Anaerolineales bacterium | reverse complement strand
GATTGCTCAGCTTAGCATATTGCGAAGCTTATCCCACACCGTCTCGTTCCCCTCATCGCTCTCTTTCTCCTCCTTCTCCTCGTGCGTGTAGACGATACCCTGGGCTCCTGCGCCCTCCAGCAGGTAAAGCGTCAGCTCGATACCGTGCGCTCTCTCCACCTCTGGCGCGGCAGGCTTCGGCCAGTGGAGGCTCTCGTAGACCTCGAAGCGGTGCAGGTCGAACGCGCTGCGCAGAAGGCCGGCGTAACCGATGGCGACCTGGTGCGCCGAGCGCCACAGCAGCCAGGCGATGACCAGCGCTGGCAGCGTCCACCAGAGCACGGGCCAGGCGCGATTGAGCGCCACGACGACGCTCCAGATTATCCCATAGAGCACGCTCAACGTCGCCAGCCGCAGCGTCAGGTCGAGTTGCTCCTGCGTGGCGCCCAGGGCCTCGCGCAGCGAATCTCCCAGGTGTGGGAAGATGCGCGGCCAGAGGGCGATGGGATCGAGTCCGTACCGCTCGCGGGTGTAATCCTCAGCGCTGCGCAGGATGTCGCCCAGGCGGGTGGGCATGCTATGTCCGGGATTCCGGGGACGATTGGCCAGCTCCGTGTCTATGCGTGCGAGTTCGGCCCGTTCGGCCAGCGTGGCCTGCTCGGCGACGAGCTTGGCCCGTAGTTCGCGGCGGCGATCCATTTTCGCCCTCAGTTTCCCCTCGCGCCGCCCGGCCAGCCCGGTCCAATAGAGCCAATAACCCTCGTAGAGACGCAGCAGCGGCCCCTCGAAAGCCTCCATCAGGATGGTGGTGAAGAAGACGATCAACAGGCCCGCCGCGCCGAGGAAGATTTGCTCCTCGGTTGAGTATGCCTGCCAGCCCTTGAGCGCCTGATCGACGCCCGCGACCTGCGCCCAGACCCACAGTCCCGCTCCCCAAAAGACAAGTGCGGGGATGAATAGATCGCGCAGCCAGCCCTTGTCGAAAGAACCGCCCAGGCTCTTCCATAGTTCCGTGAACATAGCTCACCTCACTCCCCGCCGCGTTTGTGGGTTACCATCTGCACGGGCGGATCGTGCAGGGGGCACGTGGGTGGCGGATCGTCCTCGTGGCCCGCTTGCGGGAGACGGACGCGACCACAGTCCGGACATTTCCAGTAGACGAATGGCGCGGTGATAAGGCCGGCCGGAGGCCGATAGTCTGAGCGCAGCCCCAGCCTCTTGGCCAGCGCGGCGTGATCGCGGCTGCGCATCTGCAGCACGGCCTCCTCCAGGTCGGCGCGGGTGACTATGCCCTCCACCTTACCCTCCTCATCCGTGACGATGATACCGGGCACCTCTCGGTAAATTGGCAACAACTGCTCGGCGGCGCGGATCAGGGTCGCCGCATCTCGCTCCGGATCCGTGATCTGCACCGTGATGACGGTACGCACGCCGTCGACGGCGGCCAGCTCTCCCTCGATTAGCGAGACGACGTGGTCCTCGGCTCGCCCCGACTTCTCCCCCTCGATAACAACCGGTCTAACGATATCCAACTTAGCCATCATCAACCTCCTCTTGACTTCTCACTTGCTGACTTGCAAACTTGCCGACTTGCAAACTTGCCCACCTACAGTACGTCCCCTACGGCCTGGAAGCCGGCCCACCAGTAGGGATGGGCGAAGGGCGGGTCGTCCATATCCTCTAGGCGCTGGCGGGCGCGGCGGATCTCCCAGTATTGCTCCCCGGCCCGCCGCTGCATCGCCCGGTCGTCGCTCTGGGTCGCCCAGGGTATCCAGAGCGCGTCCAGTTCGCTCAGGGCGTCTTTGACCTGCTCGCGGGTGCGGGTGCGCATCCATTCCTGGGCCTGCCGCAGCGCGTCGGCGACGGGCACGGCGCCCAGGTTCCATACCTCATAGAAACGCCACATCAGCAGCGCCGTCGCCAAATCGTCCACGGCCCAGAGCGAGGCCACCACGGCCCGCGCTCCGGCCTGCAGCAGGATCCCCGGCAACCCGATGTACTCGTCTGCCAGGCCGTGCCAGACCTCGGACAATCCGGTCTCGCAGGCCGAGAGAGTCACCAGCCGCGTGCGCGAGAGGCGCAGGGCCTCGCGCATCTCGGCCACGGTGAGCCGATCGACGCCCTCTCCGTCGGGATCGGGCAGCAGCAGGCCCGATTGCTCTGGCGCACGCCAGTTGTATGTGCCGTGACCGGAGAAGTGGATCAAGCCGGCCTCGCGGGCGGCCTCCACCATAGGTGCCTCGGTGGCCTCTCCCTCCCAGAGCGTGTGCGCTTCGCCCAGGGCGTTTTGAATCGCCAGCGCCTCCGTGGGGGTGTGGGGCAGGTCGCCGGTGGGATTGGCGACTATCAGCGGGTGATCGATGGCGCTTGCTTCCTCCGAGCCCAGGCGGGCCAGCACGGATCCGGCTGGGGCGTAGGCCACGCTGTAGCGCTCACAGACGCGCTCGCCTGTATCGCCCAGCGCGCAGGCGTGGAGCGGCAGCAGGAAGAGCGTGCCCTGGGGCACCAGCACCACGCGCTCGACGTCAGCCGCCTGGAGCAACCGGTCCAGCGCGGGCCAGAGCCGCCGGCCCAGATCGTCCAGGGTCGCGGTGATGGCCGTCCGCCAGCGGTCGCGGGCCGCTTGCCAGACAACGTCGGCCTCGGCGAAGGCCCGCTTGTGCGCCTCACTCTCCGGCATCAGCGCGGCCCAGACGGCGGCGTCGCGGCGGGCCTGGGCAGCCGCGAACTGGGGGAAGTAGGCCCCTAGCCAGCCGCCCCATTCCGGATCGTCCTCCTGCCCCTGAACCAGCGTGCGCACATCATCGCGAGTGAGGCCCTTGACGATGGTGTGCCCCATCCCCTCGCCGGTGAGCAGGAAGGCCAGCGTGCCGTGGTCGGTGAGGGCCAAGGAGAGCAGGCCAGAGCGGCCATTTTGCAGCAAGGGTGATTCTTGTAGCCCCGCCACGTCGGGGACGCCGATCTCCACCCCGGCCGCCTCCAGCAGCTCGTGCTCCAGATCGCGCAGTTCCCGTGTGACGGAGGCCAGCTCATCGCGCACCTCGTGGTAGGGGCGGTGGCGGGGATCGTCCTCGGGGAGCCCCAGCACTTGGCGCAGGCCCTGCTCCCGACCGGTGAGGGTCTCGTAGTGCTCTCGCGTTTTTGGAGCGGCGGAAGCCAGCGCGCGGCGGGCGCGGGCGCGATATAGCCCCTGGCGCAGGGCGCGGGCGCGGCCCCGCTCCAGCGTGAGCCAAGCTTCCTCCGGTTGGCCCAGTTGGGCCAGGCAAAAGGCGTCCCGAGCCACCATGCGGGCGTTGGCCCCGACCTCCTGCTCCCGCACCTCCCGCAGCAGGGCGGCGGCGTAGAACTGCTCCGTGAGCTCCTGGGCCACGGCGAAGGCTTCGTGCGCGGCGGACCAGTGGCGGGCGGCGAAGTGAGCCGCGCCGAGGCGCCGGCGCACGTCCCGCGCCCGCTCGGGCCAG
>CAZANJ010000389.1:0-3456 GCA_964486415.1 uncultured Anaerolineales bacterium | reverse complement strand
CATTTGCTCATTTGTCATTGATTCATCCGACGATTGATCGTGGCTATTTCCTTAACCCAGCGGCGACGCTGTCGGTGCTCCAGGTTCAATATATTTTCGAGCGGCCAATGAAAATGATAGGCGATGTAGGCTACCTCCTCATGCAAGCGTTCGAGGGGGTAGCCTATGATACCCCCCCCAGCTTCGCCAAATCCACTTCAATTGTTTCGTTGCAATGCGGGCAAATTATCGCGCGCGTAGTCTTGCCAGTCTCGTTGACCTGGCGGTAGAACTCTTGGAGATAGGCCATATCGGCGGCGAAAAGGTTCTCGATCACACTGGTGTTGACCTGGGGCAGTGTGCCCAGACTAGTTATAACCCGCGTCAGCAGCACGATCACCAGGTATGCCTCGTTGGCCTGCACTCGCATATCATTCAGCGGCGTGATCTCGTCCATGGCCGTGGCGAGGCGCATGGTGCCCTTCTTGTGCACGTTTCCTTCCCGGTCGACATATCCTATAGGCAAGGTGAATTCAAACTCAGTCTGCAAGCTCATATACTCCCCGATTTATAGTTGCTCAAGAGAGACGGTTTCGGCCTCCATAGTGAGGGAGACTCGTGCGACCTGGGCGCCGGTATACTGGTTGAAGTTGAACCCAGAAAGCTTGGTGGGCCATGCACCCTCGAAGTTCCAGCGCAGGAGGGCATCGCCGTGCTTCTTCATCTCTATGGATCCATTGCGGCGCGCGTTGATGATGTGCCCGTTCGAGGCCTCCATCAACCAGTTGTAGAGTTCGTGATAAAGGGCAAATCCGCGCTCCAGTGTGAAGGGATGGAATGTCGTGGCGCCAGGGATTTTCAATGTCGTCGAGGCGCCGGTCTCGAAAACGATGTCGTGTGTAAGACATGCGATCTCGATTTCGCCTCCCGTGAGCCTTTGGAAAATTCCGCTCAGCTTTCCTTCTACCATCAGGTGAAATTCGTACTCTAGCAGATCGTAGCCGAACGCTAGCGCCGTCTGACCCAGGTTCACTTCATCTTCTTCACGTCTAAGCCATGGCATATGACATTCCTCCTCAGACCTCGGAGGTCTCGCGCTAGTGCGTTCGCATGACCTCCGAGGTCTTATTTGAAGGCTCTACGATACGCGGGACATTCCTTCGTGGACGATGGTGATTTCCTCCACCATGTAGTCGGTGCTTCCCGCGTCCATCTCCGGGCCGGTTACCTTGCTCGGCCAGGCATTATCCAGGTTCCAGCGGGCGATCTCCTCGTTTGCTTGATTGTAGGCCACGATGGAACAGTTTGTACGTGCGTCCTCTACGTTGCCATCGATGATCTGTTGACGCCAGTCCCAGACATCGATGCTGCTGGTGACGCCGCGCTTCAGTGTCACCTCGGTCCAAGCTAAACGGCCTGGGATCTTTTGTATGATGGTCTCACCGGTATCGGGATTGGTGATCTTGTGTTCGACGACCTCGCTCTCGGACCCGATGCCGCTGACGGTGGTGAAGAAACCGGTGAGCTTGCCCTCAATCTCCAGGCCAAATTTAAATGCTACAAGAGGATCTTCGCGATCTGGCATGACTTGCCTCCTTATTTACTCTCGAGTTTTTGTCTACTCAGCCCGTTCAAGTCGGATTTTTACCCTCTGAGCCCTACTCCGCGCCGGGTCCGGCCCACTGGCTGATGCGGAAGATGACGAACTCGGCCGGCTTGACCGGGGACATGCCGATCTCGATGATCAGCTTCCCTTGGTCGCGGATCTCCGGTGGATTGAGTTCGTCGTCGCATTTCACGTAGAACGCCTCGGCGGGTGTGCTGCCGAAGAGCGCGCCAGCCCGCCAGACCGTCTTCAGGAAAGCGGTGACGTCGCGCCGTACCCGTGCCCAAAGCTTGCGATCGTTCGGCTCGAAGACCACCCATTGGGTGCCGATTTCGATGGATTTCTCCACGAAATTGAAGAGCCGCCGCACGTTGATGTAGCGCCATGACGGGTTGCTGGAGAGCGTGCGTGCGCCCCAGACCCGGATGCCCCGGCCGGGGAAGGCGCGGATGCAGTTGACGCCGTTGGGGTTCAACGTGTCCTGCTCGCCCTTGGTGGTCTGATAGGCCAGTCCGATGGCGCCTTGCACCACCTCGTTGGCCGGTGCTTTGTGAACGCCGCGTGTGGCATCGTTGCGTGCCCAGATGCCAGCCATATGCCCCGATGGCGGGACGTTGATGGGCTGATTAGTCACAGGGTCCATAACCTGAATCCACGGGTAATAAAGCGCCGCGTAGCTGGAGTCGAAGCTGGCGGTCTCCATGCGCCACTTCTTTATCTCCTGGGGACTCAAGTCGGGCGGCGCATCGAGGATCGCCACACGGTCACCCATCTTCTCACAATGACCGATCATCATCGTCTGCACGGCCTTGATGGTGTTTAACTCTATCTCTTGACCGGGCATAGCGGCCATCAGGTCCGGCACGCAGACCATCGTCACATCATCCAGAGCTTCCAGCCCCTCCACGCCGGTGCGCTCGGTGACTTTGCCCTGGAACTCCTGAGTGGTGGGATCTGGAAGTGCCTTCGACTCGATGTTTAGCGTCTGCTCCTGTTCCTGGGGCCAGAGCTTGGCCAGGGGAGCTTCATCATCTGGGATCAGGATGTCGACTAATTCGGGCGGCCTGTCATTTTTGTAGGCCACGCGCACCTTTGTGCGGTCTTCTTCCTCGACTTCCCGCAGAGTGACCTCATCCACTGTCTCGGCGGTTATCCAGCCGCCGGTGATCTTCTCGCGCTCGACGACGATGGTGAAGGAGCCCTTGCCATTGCCCATTGCTGCGGGCGGCTGCTTGGCTTCCTCTCCTTCCTCCTCTTCGCTTTTCTTATCTTTCTTTTTCTCGGTGCTTGTCTCCGCGGCCAGTGCAGGCGGGAGGACAACGTCTTGAACCTTCACACGCAAGCGTAGGCCCTCGAAGCCCGCTTGCTTGGCTTTCACTATCAAGTTGAACTTGGAGTAGGGGCTGACTGCGCCAATCAGCTCGGCCTGGGCGTTGGGGATGGCCCTGACGCTGACCACATAGCAACGGGAGCCACCGTTCATAAAGTAGCCGTAGACAGCGTAAGAGAGATAAGCCCCCGGCACAAACTCTCCGTAGCGATCGACGTACTGGGTCCAGTTGGTGACTAGCTGTGGCTTGTTGAGCAGATTCTCGACTACTACCTCTCCATTGATTTCTCGTGCCAGTTCCGCCTTCTCGGTGAATCCAACGAAGGCCGCCATCGCGGTACCGACTCCCTCTATGGGCTTGGGGCCGCGATCTACCTCCTCCACATAAACGCCGGGTGATAGATACTCAGGCATCTAAACCTCCTTACAAGTCATTTTTATGCACTATATCTTGCCTCTTGATCCTGCGCTTTAAGATTCTCGTTTTACTGTAACTGCTCAGACCCTGCTCAGAGGGGGTTTGCAACCCCCGATTTTTGAA
>CAZANJ010000388.1:0-3463 GCA_964486415.1 uncultured Anaerolineales bacterium | reverse complement strand
GATCGGGCTGATGAAGGCGGTCGGTGCGACCAACCGGGATGTGATGTCCATCTTCCTGGGCGAAGCGAGCAGCATCGGGCTGTTGGGTGGCATCGGTGGGGTGATATTGGGCGTGGGGCTGGCGACGCTGATCGATCTCATCGCGGGCACTTACCTGGCGGCGCAAGCGGTACAAAGCGGGGCCTCCGCTTCGGATGCGAGCATCACAATCGTTCACACGCCTTCCTGGCTGCCCATTTTCGCGATCCTGTTCGCCGCGTTGGTGGGCTTGGTCTCCGGAATCTATCCGGCGGTGCGGGCTGCCTCTCTCAGCCCCATCGCTGCGCTGAAGTATGAGTAGATGTTTATCCGGATTTTTTACTTTGGCTTTCCCGTTCAAGTGTGATAAAATAACAATCATCCAACCACCAGCTCAAAGGGGATTTACAATCCCCGATCTGTTGTCAGTATCGGTGACCGGTCTGCGAAAACCATCAGATAGACTCAGCGAGTTGCTGGGTTGCAAACCTGGCTTGAGCAGGCCGAGTAGATACCATATGGTAGAATTACAGCAAACTCAAGGGAGTAAGATGAAATGAGAGTCCTGTCCTACGATCCGGAGCTCTGCGTCGGGTGTTATGTCTGCGAAGAGGTTTGTTCCACGACCTTTTTCAAGAAGACCGATGGAGAGAAAACCAGGATTAAAATTGAAGTCGAAGGTGGTGAACTACCCAGCGCCGTATTCTGCAACCAGTGTGGGGAGTGTATCTCCGTCTGTCCTGCCGAGGCGATTTATCGTGATAGACGGGGCGTTGTGCAAATACGCCAGCAGCTTTGTGTAGGCTGTCTGTCCTGCGTGGGAGTTTGCCCTTATTCGGCGATGTTTTATCATCCTGAAGAGAACGTCCCCTTCAAGTGCATCTCCTGTGGAATATGCGCCAAGGAATGTCCAGCCGGAGCTTTAGAAGTCATCGATGTCGAAACACCCTCGACAGCGTAACAAGATACGATTAGATGAAAGGAGACAGATATGTCTGAGAAAGAAACCGCTCGGCGAGTTCTAACCGAGTACAGCTATGAACTCGCGCCTGCGGAGCGAGGTTATACTGGTCAGACGCTATATGTGAATTTGTCGGATAATGAGATAGAGTCCAGGCCGGTTACCGAGGAGATGAAGGAGAAGTTCATCGGTGGGCGCGGATTTGGCCTGTGGCGCCTGTGGCACGGCGTCGAGGATGACACCAAGTGGGATGATCCGGAGAATGAGATCGTTATCTCCTCCGGGCCTTGTGGCGGGACCACTCAGTACCCCGGCTCTGGCAAGTCGCTGGTGGTCTCCATCTCACCCCTCACCAACGTGGTGATCGACAGCAACGTCGGCGGTCACTTCGGGCCGCTGCTCAAGTTCGCCGGTTGGGACGCGCTGGAAATCCAGGGTAAGTCGGACAAGGATGTCATCGTCTTAATCGATGGCACAACCGGACGTATCACCGTCGAAGAAGCTCCCGATGTGCCGGTGGACACGCACAAGGTGGGCCATTGGCTGATCGAGGATCTGGCGGAGACGGAGGAGGATCGCTACTTTATGTCGGCGGTCTCCGCCGGGAGCGGGGCTGATCATAGTCGCTTCGGTTGTTTGAATTTCAGCTACTACGACCGGAGGCGCGAGGAGCAGCGTTTCAAGCAGGCCGGTCGCGGCGGCATCGGTACCGTCTTCCGTGATAAGGGCATCAAGGCATTGGTGGTCAAGACCGACCCGGTGCGGGCTGACTCCAACCATCCCGCCGATTCGGAACGCATCGCGCGTGTCGGCACCAAAATGCACCGTGAGATATTCACCTATGATGATGAGCAGTGCCGTATGCGCCGTCGGGGCACGACCTACCTGGTGCAGATTATGAATGACTACGACTTGCTGCCCACTCATAACTTCCGCTATGGATCGCATGAAGAGGCCCCCAAGATCAATGGCGACGTTTGGGAGGCCCGTTTCACACAGGGGCTGCCCGAGGGTTGTTGGTACGGCTGCACGTTATCCTGCTCCCACGCTGTGGACGGCTACGAGTTGCGCACCGGTCCCTACAAGGGCGAGAAGGTGATCGTCGATGGGCCGGAGTATGAGACCATCGGTGGAGTGGGTTCCAACTGTGGCATCTTCGAGCCCTGGGCTATTTTGGAGATAAATTTCTACTGTGACACCTATGGCCTGGATACTATCTCCTTCGGCACCGGAACCGCCTTTGTGATGGAATGCTACGAGGCTGGCGTGCTCGATCAGGAGAAGACCGGTGGGCTGGAGCTTAATTTCGGCAACGCAGATGCCGCGCTGGAGCTGTTGCATCAAATTGGCCGCGGCGAGGGCTTCGGCAAGATCGCCGGGCAGGGCATTCGCTGGATGAAGGATTACTTCGTCGAGGAGTTCGGCGCTGATCGCCAGTTCTTGGAGGACATTGGAATGGAGGCGAAAGGGCTGGAGTACTCCGAGTATGTCACCAAGGAGTCGTTGGCTCAACAGGGCGGCTACGGGCTCTCCAACAAGGGGCCGCAGCACGACGAGGCATGGCTGATCTTTATGGATCAGGTGAACAACCAGATTCCCACCTTCGAGGACAAGGCCGAGGCGCTGCACTACTTCCCGATGTGGCGTACCTGGTTCGGGCTATGTGGATTCTGCAAGGTCATCTGGAATGACATCACGCCGCCAGGCAACGAACTCACCGATGAGCCGGCCAAGATCCCAGAACATGTGCAGAACTACGTGGAGGTCTTCTCGGGCGTCACCGGTCGCGAGGTCACCAAGGAAGATTTCATCACCCAGTCGGAGCGCGTTTACCAGTTCCAGCGGGTCTTCAACATCCGGCTCGGTTACGGTCTGCGCGACCACGACGCGGTTCCCTATCGCTCCCAGGGTCCCGTGACCGTGGAGGAGTATGAATCGCGTGCCGAGCGGTATGATAAGCAGTTGAAGGAGATTCTGGGACTGGAGCCAGGGGAGATGTCCACAGAGGAAAAGATGGCGGCGTTGCGTGAGTACCGTGAAGATCAGTATGAGAAGCTGATCGACGCGGTCTATGAGCGGCGCGGTTGGACGAAGAACGGCGTGCCCAAGTTGGAAACGTTGGAGCGATTGGGGATGGATTATCCCGAAATGGTCGCTGTGGTCGAGAAGCACCTTTAGATGATTAGGTAGCCTGTTTAGAGAGTGATGGGAGCGAGGGGATTGATCCGCGTCAACAACCGCGAGGAGGTCGAATGGGAGGAGGGCTTGACCGTCTCGGACGTGCTTGAGCGGCTCAACTATACCTTCGCTCACATCATCGTCAAGGTCGATGGGGAATTGGTGCGTAAGGAGAACTACGATACTTACACCATCCCAGACGGCGCAGACGTGAAGGCGATCCATTTGATCGCCGGAGGGTAAATGCCTTGGGGGTTTTCGAAGCGATTCAAAAATCGGCGGGTATGGAAACCCGCCCTACATCCT
>CAZANJ010000387.1:0-3466 GCA_964486415.1 uncultured Anaerolineales bacterium | reverse complement strand
AGAGACGAAAGCCGTTTGCTGTCACCTTATTACTGAACGCCCGTCGGCCCCGCTGCGACAGACAAACCCCACCAAGGGGTAGAAAGGTAAAGTTGGCCTGACAGTGGTTAGCTTTTTCCCTTTAACCTGGGCTTCTGCGAGGACTAGTCGCAGGAGCCCATTTTTTTGTGCCATATCCATAGTATGTCTCCATTGATGGTCAAACTTCTCTATCAACCTCCCCAATTCTATTATACCATCCAACGTGGAGGGTCGCAAATGGGCCAAGGCCGCTTGGGCTGCCCTTTTTTCCTCTAGGAAACGGTCGTAACTGACATGCCCCTTCAGATGCAACTTCGTCGCCCGTTTGATCCTTTCCTTCACCTCTTTTTCTTGCCGCTTCCACTCCTCCTGTTCTCGCTGCGATATGACTTCTTCCTCCACACGCTTCTGCCAGTCCACTGGAAGGTCTTGCGATACCTCATGGAGGAAAGCAACCACCTGCTTCTCGATATCCTCGGCCTTCAGCATCGGCTGGGGACAATCGCACCGGTGCTCAATCTGGTTGGCGTCCCGGTAGTAACGGTAACCGTCCCCGGTCGTGGTCGCGCGCATCGCGCCGCCGCAGTAGCCACAGACCAGGATGCCCGACAGCGGATGGATGCGCAGTTTTCCCGTTTCCGGACAGCGGGATCGGCGGGCAGATTGTTCTCGGATCGCCTGGGCTTGCTCGAAGTCTTCCATCGTGATCAGTCCCTCGTGCTGACCGGGGAAGAGGCGGTCGTAGTCGTCGCGTTTGCGGCGCTTGCCTTCCTCGTCCCGTCCGTAATAGGGAATCACGCCAGCGTAGAAAGGGTGCTGGAGGATATGCCGCACCGAGCTCTTGGAGATGCGGCCCGGCGGATAGCGTCCCGGGACACCTTTGGTGCGAAAATGGACCACCGTGCCGTTGTCCAGTGTGTGCTCGTGGTCATTGAGCCGCTCGGCGAGTTTGCCATCGGAGTAGCGGCCGGTGAGATACCAAGCGAAGGCCTTGCGCACCGCATCGGCCTCGATGGGATGAGATACCGCAACCACGCCGTCGCTGCGGTCCTCCCCGCCGTAGAGCGGACAGTAATCCTCCCCGTTCGGGTCATTGCACTCAGAGCAGATACCATCGCAGTAGCCGAAGGGGATGCGACCGTTGTGCAATCCTTCCCTCGCTCGCTGGAGGAGACCTTTGCGCGTCTCCTGGCGCAGGTTGTCGATGTAGATCTCGGCCAGCATACCCAGCATGGTCAAGGTCAACTTGCCCCAGGGGGTGGAGAGGTCGATATTCTCGCGCACGGAGATGAAGGAGACATCGGCTTCGTTGAGGGTGTCGAGCGTCTGCAGCAGGCCCCGCAGGTGGCGGTAGAAGCGGTCCACCTTATCTACCACCACGACGTCGAAGAGCCCTCGTTGGGCGTCCTGGAGGAGCTGCTCCAAGGCGGGGCGATGGGCGCCCGGCTTGGCCGAGCGACCGGCGTCGACGTATTCCTCAACCAAAACCCATCCACGGCGTTGGACGAGGAGATGGGTAGAGTTTCGCTGAGCGTCGAGGGAGTGCCCCTGGACTTGATCGCCGGTGGATACGCGCAAGTAGATCGCGACGCGCAATGAGGTTTCACCTGTCACGATGCTCAGTGGATCGTTGGAACTGGTGCGGGGTACAGATTGGCAAGTGTCGATCATTGTGTCACTCCAGTGTGATATAATGAGCATTAAACGAGTTATCAGTATACCATGAGGAGGAAATAAATGCCAAAACCGTATGACACTGAGCGCTTGGCAGCCGTGTTCAAGCGGCTGTTGGAAGAACATAACGAGAGTTACCGCGAGGCCTCGCTGCGAGCGGGGCTTGATCACGCTACGCTTGGGCGTTACATCCGCGAGAAACAGCGGCCCAGTCGGAGCTCGCTTCTCGTCCTGGCCGATCATTTCGGCGTCAACCCTAACGATTTGCTCGAACTGGCTGGCTACGATCCATTGGCGATCTTCGAGCGAGCACCAGTGGATCTGGAGGGAGTAAGCCCGGCGGTGCGAGATCTGGTCGACGATTTGGAACGCATCCCCGACCCGGTACTGCTTAAGCGACTGGCCGAAGCGATGCAATTGTTGATCGCGGGATACCTGAGCGACTCTTCGCCTACCGCCGTGCCGGACGTGACGTGATTTCATCTCGATCATTTTGTAGTGGGGAGAAGCCTGTTCTTAGGTTTCTCCCCATCTCTCCTTATCGCTCCAGCAAAGCCACCAGGTCTGCATCAGGAGGGCTGGGCTCCTCTACCACCTGGTAGGACACTTCTCCCGTTGATTCCACGAGACGATCCGCGGCGTCCTCTAGCAGGTCGTGGAAGGGACGTTGCGGCTCGATCTCGGCGATGGTCTTTCCCTTCACGTACACACCGTTGAGCAGGAGGCGGTTGATGTGGTTCTTCTCCGCGTCGGTCAGCGCGTCCCACAGCACCGGCAGATTCTCCAGCAAGTGCGCGGCCTCCTCTCCTGTGAACGTACCGCTGGGCTCGAGGGCTTTCAGTTGGCGTCGGCACTCGGCCTGGACGCGGGAGAACTTCTCGCGGTCGTAGAAACCCTCCTCGTACAGTTCCACCGCTCGCTGCATATGCTGCTGGATGGCCTGACGTTCGTAGGCTAATTCCGCCATCCCCTCATCGTAATGCACGTAGGCCAGAATCTGATCCCGCCAGGCCTGTGGAATGCGCATACGTGTGATCAGGTCTTGCACCTGTTCCTCGACCTCCGGGGCCGAGACGTTGGGTTGATGGCGATGGGACTTGGGTAGCTTCTGGCGGCAGAGCTTGTCCGAGTAGTAGCGGTATTTCCCGCCGCCGGAGCTGATGCCGCGCATAGGCATGTGGGCGTCAGCGCAGAAGATCAGCCGTGAGAGGGGATAGGTGCGAGCCTTGGACGTACGGGAGTGGGAACGACGGTAGCGGTTATTGCGCACGCGCTGCGCTCGCCGCCAGAGGTCGTAGCTGACCAGGGCTGGATGTTTGCCATCGAAGAGCTCCACAGGCTTCCGTCGTCGCTCCCCGTTTTTGTCACTGCCCGCGTAGGTGACGTAGCCCGCGTAGATGGGGTTCTGGATGATGTCGCGCACGGCGTCCTTGGTGAACGGACCCGGCGGATGGCGATTGGGCACACCCTTGGTGCGGAAACGGACCTCGTCGCCGTCGGGCAGGGTGAAGATATCCTCGTTCAGCCGGTGAGCGATGTCGTTGTAGGAGTAATCTCCGCTGGCGTACCACTCGAACATCAAGCGTACTGCCTCGCGCTCGACCGGATGGTCAACGCGGATCTTGTCGTTGGTGCGATCCTCATTACCGTAGAAGGGACAGTAATCCTCGCCGTTGGGGTCGTCACATTCGGAGCAGTTGCCCTTGCAATAGCCCAGCCGGTAGGTACCAGAGAGACGGCCCGAGCGAGCGTTGTGATAACGGCGCAGGTG
>CAZANJ010000386.1:0-3466 GCA_964486415.1 uncultured Anaerolineales bacterium | reverse complement strand
ATAGGAGGATGACGAAAATGACCAGGAATGGTAAAATGCAGAAGGTGATGATGCGGCTGCTGGGCGTGATGCTGGTGGCGTCGTTCGTACTAGCGGTGATGAGTTTCATACAGCCCAAGTTGGCATTTGCTGAACATTACTGCTACTGGGAGTACTGGTATGATGCCAGCACATGCGGTAACCCTTGCGGAGTCCCGGCGGGAACACGTCTGTTTTGCAACTATTGGTGGGAGAGGGAAAAGTGCTGTGATGCCTATCAGTGTTGGCATACAGGCCAAGCGAGAAAAATGTTCGGTGGCTGTTGGTGTGCAAATTGTTAGACACGTGCCCCGAGTAGTATCACTCGGTACAAAATTGAGACTTGCCGCTTCCGCCCGAATAGCCGACGGCAGACCGAACACGTCGGCTATTCGGGCGGTGCAGTGGAGATCACCTGTACTCAGTCGTTTCCAGACATTCGAAAGCCGAAAGGAGTACACCTTGAACCGGCACATTTTTGGACATCTTTTGCTCTCGCTCATACTGATATTGACCGCTTGCAACAGTTCCACGTCGGTGCCGATCAGCGATAGGGTTACCATCGCTTTTATGACCTTTCCCATGGAGCCGCCGGGCCTGTGGGAAGACCTCATCGCCACTTTTGAGGAAGCCAATCCCACGATCAACGTCGAACCGTACTATCAGCAGATACCCAACGATTGGCCCAAGCAGGCCGATGTCGCCCTGAGCTCTGGGCTCGTCTGGGGGCAAGACGTAGTTGACCGAGGCTGGGTACTCGATCTGGCACCGTTTATAGAGTCCGATCCAGGATTCGATGCCGACGACTTCCATCCCGGTGTCCTGGCACTCCACCGGCGCAGTGGACATACGTGGGCTGTTCCGGTCAGCGTAGAGTTTAGCGTTCTCGTCTACCGTCCAGATCTTTTCCGGGAAGCTGGGGAGCCTCTTGGGGGGCCGGAAGCGACCTGTGCAGACGTGATGAAGGCGGCCCGACGACTCAGCTCCGGTCAGTCAACCGCGGGGAGGCGCTATAGCTTTCTCGACGAGGCAAATGCGCAGGCCCTGGCGCTAGATTGGATTGCAGAACAAAGCGGGGGTCTCTATCGAGAGGAAGAAGGTAACGTGGTGCCGACCCTGGATCGGCCTGAAGTTCAACAGGCTCTGTCGGAATACCTCAGCGCCGCCGAGGAGATGACCGCCATGGTGGATGGGCCAAGAGAGATGACGACGGCCGAGGTGCTGGAGCGCATCGTGCAGGGAGAAGTGGGAATGGCCGTCGTGCCCCTGAGCACCGTGACGCCTTATCTCGATCAGTATCCCGAGATCGCCATAGCCCCACTGCCGCCTGGGGAGGTCGTTGCTCAATACGCCGTCTATCCCTCGGCCGCCCTGGCCATCAGCGCTGGCACGGCGCACCCCCAGGCAGCCTGGCGTTGGGTGCGCTTCCTGAGCCGGCAAAATCTGGATCGAGGGGATATCCCGGCCCGCCGCTCCGTGGCCGAGCTAAGCGGAACCTGGGACCGGATGTCGCCCCAGATGGCGGGGGTGATCCACTCCTCGCTGGAAAATCAGGCCGGACGTTTACCCCTCGGGTTCGACACAGCCGCCGGGGCGGTCTACAGCGCCCTGTCCAAAGCGCTGGCCAATATCCAAGATGGACAGACAGACGTCAGGACCGCACTGGACGGCGCCCAACGGGAGGCACTGTCCGAAATCCAGGCCTGGCAGGAGCGCAGAGACTCGGTGACTCCGGTCCCCTTTAGCGTATCAGCTCCCCCATCCCCGACCGAGACGACGATCGAGTTCCAGGTGGGCTCCAGTCCCCACGAGCAGCAACTCTACGGAGCAGCAGCCGAGGCATTTGAGACCCAACATCCCGGGTGGCACGTGCGGGTGAGCGCCCTGGGGACTGCCCGGCCCGAGGGTTGTCTGGCGACGTACGTTGACCGCAGCGCTCTGACGGCCGCGTTGACCTGGAATCTGCTGGCCGAACTGGATCCATTGGCCGAGGCGAATAGGTTCTCGAGCGGCGACTTCTTCCCGCAGGCAATCGCCGCCGTAACCTGGCAGGGCAGACTCTACGGGGTGCCTGGATCTATCAAGCCCTTAGTGCTCTACTACAACCCTGACGTCTTTCGAAGGGCCGACCTCGAACTACCCTCGTCGGATTGGACGGTGGAAGATGTGCTGACGGCCGCCGAACAGATAGAGGCACACGGTTCGGCAGGGGACGTCGGCTATCTGCCCCACGGCCGCGATGTCCCCTTCCTGTTGCAGCAACAGGGAATTCTCCTGTTCACGGATGACCAACCGCCTCGGCCGCGCTTCACAGCACCCGAGGTTTTGCAGGAGCTGCAACGGCTGCGTCGCCTGGGGGATGGACAGGTAGCCTTCCCCACGCCATACTCAGATATGCTCTCTCTGATTAAAGGCGGTCGGGTAGGAATGTGGTTCAACGTGTTTGATTACTGGTCTGGAACAAACTGGCCTACGGGAACCGGCGTAACTGCTATCCAGTTGCGCCAGGACACACCGTTGCCTGTGCAGGTGAATACGTTCGGTCTGGCATCGGGAGTGCAGCATCCCCAGGCATGCTGGGAATGGATCAATTTCCTGACGCATCAAGGAATGAGACCCGAACACGAGCTCCCGGCTCTACGGCATCTGGCAGAGGATGAAGCAACACGCCAAGTCCTGGGTGATGAGTTATACACGGCTTACGTGGAGGCACTCCGGCGCGATGACGGGCCTGTACCGGGCCGGGATACCGTCGTCGAGGATTGGGCTGCGTGGTGGTTCACGCAAGCGGTTCGAGAGGCTGAACCAGAAGAGTGGGATGCGGCACTGCAAACGGCTCAGGACAAAGCGGAAACGTTCGTCGCCTGTCTGGGGCCGGCCGGTGGTCAAGACATAGATCAGGCCCAGATGTGTGCGCAGCAGGCCGATCCCGACCACCCGTTGGCTCATCTCACGCCATGAACAGGCCCGATGGCGTCCGTCCAGCAGGCCGACCTCTTCTTCCGCACAGTTAGTTGAGGGAGAGTAGCGTATGGATATGCCAGAACAAAACGTCCCGCTTCCACACGTCCTCGTCGTCCTCAACGACGAGGACGTGAGAATCATCTATTCGGACACCCTGACCCACCACGGATACCTGATCCAGCGAATGGTGAGCAACCTGCGGGCCAAGATAGGAGCGGAGCGGATCGAGACCGTCTGGGGGCGCGGCTATCGCCTGGTGCGATAGCAAACGTTCCGACTTTCTTCGGATTTTCGGTTGAGTCTGGTGGTATACTTGATTTCGGAAGCCCTGGTGTGCCATTCGCGCCCAACAAGAGCTTCGCCTTTCCCGTGCTTCCCGCGTCGGGATGGGACGACGAAGTGATGATGGACTACCGGGTGCCAGGGACGCCCTTTTTCTACGTGATCGACGAAGCGGGCTTGATCGCCAATGCCGACTTCGCCA
>CAZANJ010000385.1:0-3467 GCA_964486415.1 uncultured Anaerolineales bacterium | reverse complement strand
ACCAATATACCGATGACCAATATTACCAACACACCAACAGCAAGGAGTAAGACAATATGACAGAGTTGAAAGGATGGCGAGAGATTCCCATCGGCGGGATGATTTTGGAAGCGGGCAACGCCGTGGAGTACAATACCGGCGACTGGCGGGCCTTCCGCCCCGTCTTCGGTGAAGCTGAATGCATCCATTGCTTCACCTGCTGGCTGAATTGCCCCGATTCCAGCATCCTGGTGGATACCGAGAAGGAGGAAATGATCGGTTTTGACCTGGATCATTGCAAAGGGTGTGGCATCTGCGCAGCGGTCTGCCCCGTCAACAAGAAGGTGATCAGAAAGGCCGAAGGTGACGTAGAGCGGGATGACCCTCGCCTGTGCATTCGCATGATCGAGGAAGGAAAGTTCCAGGAGGAGGGCAATGAGTAAATTTGAGGCATTGACAGGAAACGCAGCAGTCGCGACAGCGATGCGCCAGATCAACCCAGACGTAGTGGCCGCATATCCCATCACGCCCCAGACAGCCACGGTGCAGACCTTCTCCGAGTACGTGGCCGATGGCCTGGTCGATACAGAATTCGTGACGGTCGAGAGCGAGCACAGCGCGATGAGCGCTTGCGTCGGCGCATCGGCAGCCGGGGCGCGGGTGATGACCGCTACATCCGCCAACGGTTTGGCGCTGATGTGGGAGATCGTTTACATCGCCGCCTCCTCTCGCTTGCCCATAGTGATGAGTCTGGTCAACCGCGCGCTTTCCGGCCCCATCAACATCCATCCCGACCATTCCGACGTGATGGGTATCCGAGATAGCGGCTGGATCATCATGATGTCCGAGAACGGCCAAGAAGCCTATGACAACATCATCCAGGCCATGCGCATCGGCGAGCACCCCGACGTGCTGCTGCCGGTGGCCGTTTGCCAGGATGGTTTCATCACCGGTCACGGGCTGGAGCGGGTGGAGATCTACGAGGATGACGATGTGCAGGACTTCATCGGCACCTATGAGCCCCAATGGCCGCTGCTAGATTTGGACAACCCCAAGACCTATGGTCCATTGGATTTCTATGACTACTACTACGAGCACAAGCGCCAGCAGGTCGAGGCCATGGAAAACGCTCAGCCGGTTATCATGGAGGCAACCAGGGAATTCAACGAGCGATTTGGCCGCGACTACGGTCTTTTCGAAGAATACCGACTGGAGGACGCCGATGTGGCCGTAATCGCCGCCAACTCGACGGCTGGCACTGCCAAGACGGTCGTGGACAAAATGCGAGATGAGGGTCTCAAGGTCGGTCTGCTCAAGATACGCCTCTTCCGCCCCTTCCCGGGGAAAGAGTTAGCTGAAGCATTGAGCCACCTCAAGGCAGTGGCCGTGATGGATCGCTCCATCTCATTCGGCGCGATGGACAACGCCGGCCCGCTGTACCTGGAATTGCTAGCGGCATTGATGGCCCACGGCGTGCAATTACCCATAAACGACTACGTCTATGGCCTGGGCGGACGCGACATCCTGCCCCGCGAGATCGAGCGGGTCTACCGCGAGGCTCTCAATATGGCCGAGACGGGCGAGGTGGCACGCAGAGTGACTTTCTTGAGCGTGCGAGAGTAGCGGAGGTTAAATATGGCAACAAGACTAGTACCCAAAGAATTAGCGAAACAACCCGAGCGCCTGGCTCCTGGGCACCGACTGTGCGCGGGCTGCGGCGCATCTATCATCGTGCGACAAATGATGGCCGCGATTGACGATCCGGTAGTCCTCGCCAACGCCACCGGCTGCCTGGAGGTAGCGACGACCATTTATCCCTACACCGCTTGGCGCGTACCGTGGATTCACAACGCCTTCGAGAATGCAGCCTCAACCATCAGCGGGGTAGAGGCGGCCTACAAGTCATTGGTCCAACAGGGCAAGATCGAGGACCAAGACGTCAAGTTCATCGCCTTCGGCGGAGACGGTGGCACATATGACATCGGCCTCCAGGCGCTCTCCGGCGCCGCCGAGCGCGGGCACCAGTTCCTCTACGTCTGCTACGACAACGGGGCCTACATGAACACCGGCATCCAGCGCTCCAGCGCCACACCCTTCGGGGCGCACACGACCACATCGCCGGCCGGCTCGAAGATTCCGGGCAAGCAGCAGCATCGCAAAGACCTGACCAGGATCATGGCGGCCCACGACATTCCCTACGTGGCCCAGGCATCGCCCAGCCAATGGCGCGACTTGATGAAGAAGACGCGCAAGGCCGTCAACTGCGGAGGGCCGGCATTCATGAACGTGATCTCCTCCTGCAACCGAGGCTGGCGGCACCCCACTGACGCCACCATTGAGATCACACAGTTAGCGGTGGACACCTGCTACTGGCCGCTATATGAAGTCGAAGATGGCGAGTGGAAGCTGAGCTATAAGCCCAAGGAGAAACTGCCCGTCGAGGAGTGGATGAAGCGACAGGGTCGTTTCCGTCACATCTTCCGACCGGGAAACCGGCATATGATCGATGAGATGCAGGAAGAGGTGGATCGCCGCTGGGAGCAATTGCTGGAACTTTGCGGCGAGTCGTAGCGAAGAATTTCCACAGCTTCATGAAGATCACTCCCTGATGGGAGCAAGAGTATGAACAAGCCCCGCAGCCCCAAAGGGTCGCGGGGCTTTTAGAATCTTCACGGTACCCTCAGTTCACATTTCACGGGAGCATGGTATACTTCTCCTTGGAACCGTACAAGGCCGACTAGCTTCGCTGGGGGGAATGTAGGATAGCTCAAGTCGGCCCTTGTCGGTGTTACGCAACTAAATCTAAGCTAATGGAAGGAGGAAAATATGCTTCGCAGAAGAAACGTGAAAAATAGCGACAAGGTCAAGATTTCCTTTGCCTTGCCCGAGGACCATCCACACGCAGCAAACGCCTACGTCGCGGGCACATTCAATGACTGGGACCACAAGGCAGATCGCCTAATTCGTCGCAACAACCAAACCTACAGCGCCGTCGTCACACTGGACAAAGGTGAACGTTACGCCTATCGCTATGTCTCTGAGGATGGCGAGTGGTTTAACGTCGACGACGCCGACGAATACGAGGACGAAAACGGCATCTTGCTGACCTGAGTCAGCGCCTACTCATAGTTGACCGCCCCAGGTCTGCCACCGGCTAACGCAACAATGAAACCCTCCCCCCACCGGCAGGCCTGGGCGAAAGCTGCCCTCAACATAGCCGACCGCACGCTAGAATTTATGGGGAAAGAAACCGAGAGACCATCAACACAGGATGAGATGCTGCCAGAGTACGACTTCACCGGTAAGAAAGGTGTGCGCGGCAAACATTATCAGGCGTACCAGCGTGGCTATCAGGTCATCATCCACAAGACGGATGGGACTACAGAGATACGGGACTTCGCACTGCCAGAGGGATCCGTTGTCCTTGCCCCTGATGTCCGCGCCTATTTTTCAGATTCAGAAAGCGTCAACCGAGCATTGCGCGCACT
>CAZANJ010000384.1:0-3493 GCA_964486415.1 uncultured Anaerolineales bacterium | reverse complement strand
ATGTAGGGCGGGTTTCCATACCCGCCGATTTTTGAATCGCTTCGAAATCCCAAAATTATCGACAGTTGACAAACCCCATACCTGTTCGTACAATTTGACCGTATGATCAAGCGTCAATTCTCCAAGATCGTGCTCCCAGCGCTGGGGCTGATGGCTATTTTGATCACATCGGTCGGCACGGTGCGCACACACCCGCCGTTTTCCCCTGCGCCCCAGCTCCCGGTACCGGCGAGCGATTTCCTGATGGGAAGCTGGGAGGACGATCCCGACGCGCAACCTGCCCACCGCGTCTACGTGGAGGCCTTCTACATCGACAAGTATGAGGTCACCAACGACCAATATGTCCATTTCCTCAACGCCGGAGGGGGGCCGACCGGTCGATGCGCGGGGCACATTTGCCTGGACACTCAAGCCGACACGCCGGATAGCCACATCCTTTACCAGCGCGGGCGCTACGCTGTGGAGCCAGGATACCAACGACATCCGGTGAGCGGCGTCAGTTGGTATGGTGCGCGGGCCTATTGTCAGTTCCACGGCAAGCGCTTGCCCCGCGAGGCGGAGTGGGAGAAGGCCGCGCGTGGCGTCGATGGTCGGGCATATCCCTGGGGGGATGAAGCGACCCCAGACAAGCTGAACGCGGGCGAGCGCGTGGGCGATACCCGGCCCATCGGCAGTTATCCGGCCGGTATCAGCCCCTATGGCGCCCACGATCTGGCCGGGAACGTCTGGGAATGGGTGACCGATTGGTATGAGGCCTACCCCGGCAACACGCATTCTTCTCCCTTCTTCGGCGAGAAGTACAAAGTGGTTCGCGGCGGTTCCTGGAATCATCCCGATCGTGACGCCCGCTCTGCGCATCGAGACATCGCTCACCCGGCGCGGCGCATCCACGTCGTGGGCTTCCGGTGCGCACGAGATTATTGAGGTGCCATTCATTTTCCCGCCAGCCGCCTGCTGTTGACACACACTAGATAGGCGAGTATAATCACAACCGAAGCGATCAGCTGGGGCGAAGTGCTCCCATCTGTTTCTAGACAGACAGCCAGAGTCTCCCAGCCGCAGCCGGAGGAGGTGTGCCGATGGAGACAGCTTACGTTTACCACCCAATCTACCTCGAACACAACCTGCCGTCGCATCCTGAGAACGCTCGGCGCCTGGAACAGATCCTCGACACACTCGAAGACGAGGCCATCCTGGCCCAATTGAGCCAACTCACGCCCCGCCCCGCGACTATGGAAGAGCTCCAACTGGTACATACGCCGGAACATATTGAGCACGTGCAGCGCGCAGCGGAAGGAGGCGGCGGGTATTTAGACCCCGATACCTACATTTCTGCTCGCTCCTTCGACGCGGCGCTGATGGCCGCCGGCGGGCTCATCCGGGCCACAGAGGCGGTTGTGGATGGTGAGGTCGCCAACGCCTTCGCCCTGGTGCGCCCACCCGGTCATCACGCCACGGCCACCCGCGCGATGGGTTTCTGTCTCTTCAACAATGTCGCCGTGGCCGCCCGGGCCGCTTTGAACAGGGAGGATGTGGAGCGCATCCTCATCGTCGACTTCGATGTCCACCACGGCAACGGCACGCAGGACGCCTTCATCGGCGACCCGGACGTATTCTATTTCTCCACCCATCAGTGTCCTTACTATCCCGGAACCGGTCGTTGGAACGAGAAGGGCCAAGGGCCAGGATCCGGCACTGTGCTCAACGTCCCTTTGTCGACCGGCGTGGGGGATGACGGCTATATGCGCATCTTCTCCGAGTTGGGGTGGCCATTAGCGGAACGCTGTCAGCCGGACCTGATCTTGGTCTCGGCCGGTTACGACGCTCACTGGGGCGATCCACTGGCGCAGATGAACCTCTCACTGACCGGTTACGCCCACATAGAGCGCGAGCTAGTGCGTATGGCCGAGCAGCTTTGTGACGGGCGGATCGTCTTTACGCTCGAAGGGGGCTACCAGCTAGATGTGCTTTCCTATGGCGTGCTCAACGCTTTCTACGCCATGAGGGAAGAGGAGACCATCACCGATCCCCTGGGACCTTCCCCGCGCCCAGGCCGCTCGGTGGACAATTTAATCACCCGTCTGAAAGATTTGCACGAACTGAATTGATTTTGGAATGAGGCAATGCATAATCCCATCGTATCAGGTTTCCTTGGACGCTTGGGTGTAGCAGGAGGCAAAAGTGAACGAAATTACGCTTCAAGAATATTGTGAGCAAATCGAGAATGTGATCGACCAGGGGCTCTACGATGAAGCTGTAGCTCATGGGAGGCATATTCTGGAGAGCTATCCCAAACACCTCATGGCCTACTGGCTATTGGGCAAAGCCATGCTCGAAGCCGGTCAGGATGAGGACGCGGTCGATATGTTCCAGCGGGTGCTCAGCGCCAACCCAGAGGAATGGCTGGCCTGGATAGCGATGAGTGAGATACACAGCCAGCACGGCGAACTGGACGCTGCTGTGTGGTATCTGGAACGGGCATTTGAGCTAGCCGTCGATAATGAGATGGTAGAGGATGAGCTGCGCCGCCTCTATGGAAGGCTATATGGCTCAGCCCCCGACCGTATCCAGCTCACCCGGGGCGCATTGGCCAAGCTCTACCTCAAGGGGGATCTGCTCTCGCGGGCGATCAGTGAACTGCGCGACCTGCTGGAGGAAGAGCCTGAGCGAGTGGACCTCCGTATCGCACTCGCCGAGGCCCTCTGGCGCAACGGGCAGCGCCTGGAAGCCGCTGATGTCTGTCAACGAGTGGTGAATAAGCTGCCCTACTGCCTCAAGGCGAACCTGATCCTGGGACAAATTTGGACCAACGGGGGGAAGGATGAAGGGGAACTCTACTTGAAACGCGCTCAGGCCGTCGATCCGGAAAACCTGATGGCCCAAGACCTCTTCGGCAGTGTCTCACCGCTACCGCCCCAGGAAGTCTACATCGAACCATTGGATTATGAGCCCCCAGCAGAAGCAGAGCCCGCCGAGCCAGAAGCCGCGCTGATCGATACCGCCGAGGGATTGGAAGCTCAAATCGAGATCCCGGCCTGGCTGCAGGACGTCTCACTGGGTGAGGAAGAGGGACCGGTGCCCGCGCCCGCCGAGTCGGTCGAGGAACCATTGCCAGAAAAAGCCCTCCCAAAAGAGGAAAAGCCGGCACCGGTCGAGCAGACTCCTGAAGAAGCCGAGGAACTCCCTGAAGAGCAACCTGAGCCTACTCCTCAACCGCCACCAATGGAAGAAGAGCTCGCGCCGGCCGAAGAAGAGCCCTCCTGGTTGAGCGAGCTGCGCAGGCAAGCTGAGGGAGAAAAAGTGGCCCCGGAAGAAAAAATAGAAAAGGAAATCCCCCCACCGATGGAATCACCGAAGGAACTGGAAGCGGAAGCGCCCGCCGCGGCCGAGGTGCCCGATTGGCTGCGCGAGATGGCGCCAGAAGAAGAGGTAGCCGAAGAAGCCGCGCCGCCCGTGGAGCCGGAAGCGGAAGCACCCGCCGCGGCCGAGGTGC
>CAZANJ010000383.1:0-3497 GCA_964486415.1 uncultured Anaerolineales bacterium | reverse complement strand
ACCGTCGAAAGTCGCCGGGTTACAAACCCGGCTTGAGCAAGGGCTGGGTAGTTACTGGTAAATTATTTCTTTCTGAATCCCTTCGGGCTCTAAAGGTTTCCAAAAACCTTTAGAGCCTCCAGCTTTTAAGAACCCAGGTTTTTCAGAACAACCCTGGGCCTCGCCCCTAATCGACCTCCATACCCAGCCGCGTTTGTTCTTCCTGGATCACGCTTTCGTCCAGTTTCTTGAACAAAGGGCTGGGTTCGCGCAGCGACTGACCGGGCGGCAGTTCCACCGGCTCCCAGGCGCCGGTCGCGCCGCTGCCGTCGTAACATAGCGCCTTGTGGACGCGACCGTTCTCTTCCTCGAAGGTCTCTGTATATTGTCGCCCGAACAGGGTACCATCGTAGCCCAAGTATTGGTGCAGCCGCTCGGATGAGAAGGGCAGGAAAGGGGCGAAGAGCGTCTTCAAGTGATCGATGGCCTGAAGCGCGACGTAGATGGTCGTGCCGGCTGCCTCGCGATCCTCCTTGATCTGGAACCAGGGGGCTTTCTCGTCCAGGTAACGGTTGGTTTCTCGCGCCAGAGCCATCACTCCGTCCAGCGCGGCGCGGAAATTGCAAGCCGCGATCTGCTCGCCGATGGCAGCGAAGCCCTGCTCGATTTGATCCAACAGTTCAGTATCCTGCGCCTCGGCTGAAGATTCAGCCAGTGGCCCCGGCGTGGGCACTTGCCCATCGAAGCGCTTGTAGGCGAAGGTCAGCACGCGATGGACCAGATTGCCCCACGTGGCCACCAACTCGTCATTGTTGCGATGCACGAAGCCTTCCCAGCGCCAATAGGTGTCCCGCGTCTCCGGCATTTTCATCGTCAGGTAGTAGCGCAGAGTATCCGGGTCATATCGATCCAGCGCCTCATCCATCCAGACCGCCCAATCATGCCGCCCGGACATCCCGCGCCCTTCCAGATTCAAGAACTCGTTGGCCGGCACATCGTAGGGCAAGTTGAGCTTCTTCGAGGCATCATCCTCGTAGAGTCGCTCTACGCCCATCAACTCCGCCGGCCAGATGACGGCGTGGAAGGGGATGTTGTCCTTGCCGATGAAGTAGAGCGTCTTGGCCTCCGGAACATACCACCAGCTCTTCCAGGCCTCCGGCCGATCGTGGTTATGGGCCCATTCGACGCTGGCGGAGAAGTAACCGATGACCGCCTCGAGCCAGACATAGAGGCATTTGTTCTCCCAATCCTCCAGGGGCACCGGGATGCCCCACTTCAGGTCGCGCGTGATGGGACGGCCTCTCAGTTTCTCACCGACATAGCGGCGGGCGAAGTTGATCACGTTATCGCGCCAGTGCTCTTTGCCCTGATTGAGCCACTCGGCAAGCCCCTCCTGGGCCAGCTTGGGCAGGTCGAGGAAGAAGTGTTCCGTCTCGCGCAGCACCGGCACGCTGCCGTCGATCTTGCTGCGCGGATTGATCAGATCCTTGGGGTCGAGCAAGGTGTTGCAAGCGTCACATTGGTCGCCCCGCGCCTCCTCATTTCCACAGACCGGGCAAGTGCCTTCCACGAAGCGATCGGGCAAAAAGCGCTTCTGGGCCTCCGAGTACATTTGCTCCTGAATTTCACTGTAAAGATACCCTTTCTCCAACAGGGCGAGGAAGAAATCCTGGGAGACGCGATGGTGATTTTGCGTATCGGTGTGTGTAAAGAGATTGTAGCTGATGCCCAGCCGCTGGAACATCTCCAGGAAGCCGAGATGGAAGCGTTCGAAAACTTCACGCGGGGACTTGCCCTCTTCCTCGGCTCGCAGCGTGATGGGTGTGCCGTGGGAATCGGAGCCGGAGACCATCAGCACGTGATCTCCATTCAAGCGATGATAGCGGGCGAAAATATCGCCGGGCAGATGGGAACCGGTGACGTTGCCGGCGTGTATCTTGGCACTGGCGTAGGGCCAGGCGATAGCGACTAGAATATGTTCAGACATTAGCGTGTTCCTCCTTATTTTGCGAATCAAGATAGCGATGCCTATTTTATCACAGGGAGTGATAAACGAAAACCGCCAGCCGGAGGGCTGGCGGTTTATGCCGTGGGGCCGTGCGCGAATTGGCCTATCGCAAGTCGAGATCCTCCTTCCCGACTCGCCACGGCAAGCAGCACATCATCATAGCGCGAAGCCAACTACTCAGACCCTGCTCAGAGGGGGTTTGCAACCCCCGACTTTTGAATGAAACAAGCCATTTTTGGACAAGAGACTGTTCAAAAGGCGCCGGGTGACACACCTGGCTTGAGCGGCTGAGTATATATGCAAGAAGCGTATTAGTCCTTTTTCTCATTTTACTAACTCAAGTAATCTCGCAGTTGACGGCTGCGGCGCGGGTGGCGCAGGCGGCGCAATGCTTGCCCCTCGATCTGGCGGATGCGCTCGCGCGTGAGCCCAAATTTCTGGCCCACTTCCTCCAGCGTATGGCTGCGCCCGTTGACCAGCCCAAAGCGAAGGCGCAGGATGCGCGCCTCGCGCGGACTCAAGGTCGCCAGCATCTCCTCGACCTTCTCGCTGAGCAAGTGCTGATAAGCTATCTGGGTCGGTGTGGGTGTCTTGTCGTCCTCAATAAAGCCGCCTAGCTCGCCGTCATCTTCGTCGCCGACGGGCCGCTCCAGGCTCAAAGGGCGCCAGGAGACCTTGAGCATCCATTGCACCTTGCGCGGCTCCATATCCATCTCCTCGGCGAGTTCCTCCGGTGTCGGCTTGCGCCCATACTCCTGCTCAAGCTGTCGAGATGTCTTGTAGAGCCGCCGGATGCGATCCGACATATGCACCGGCACGCGGATCGTGCGCCCCTGATCAGCGATAGCGCGTGTGATCGTCTGGCGGATCCACCAGGTAGCGTAGGTGCTGAACCGGTATCCGCGAGTATAATCAAATTTCTTAACCGCTTTCATCAGGCCCAGGTTACCCTCCTGGATCAGGTCCAAAAAGGGCACTCCCCGGCCCATATACTTCTTTGCAATGCTGACGACCAGACGTGTGTTGGCCTTGATGAGATGCTCTCGCGCCTCACGTCCCTCCTCAATCGCGCACTGGAGAATATCCAGTTCCTGGGGGTCGGAGCCGTTGTTTTTCAGGACTTCTTGAGCATCCCGGCCGGCCTCAATGGCCTTGGCCAAGCGAACTTCCTCCTCCGTTTCCAGGAGAGGGACACGTGACATCTCTTTGAGGTACAAGCCTACAGTATCACTGACGGAGATACGGCTTAAATCGTAACCTCCCTCATCCTCAAGCTTGTAATCATCGATCTCAGATTCTGCGAGATCCTCCTCTGCGTCTTCCTCATATTTATACACGGCAATGTCGGCTTCTTGCAATAGAATGAAGATTTCCTCCAATTGACGAAGGTCATCTTCAGCTTGAGGCAAAAGCTCCAGAATATCCCCGGTGGTCAGATAACCTTGAGCTTCGCCTTTTTCCAACAAAACTCCAACAATTTCCATAGCCTTCCATCCTCTCAGCTACAGTA
>CAZANJ010000382.1:0-3503 GCA_964486415.1 uncultured Anaerolineales bacterium | reverse complement strand
CTACTCAGCCGCTCCCGCCGGATCGCCAGATCCGGCGTAAGGATGGCTCAGGAAGATCAGTTTATAGCCGAGAACCATCGGAAATTGCAGTCCCTAGCCTGGATTTGGCAATCCAGGTTGAGCGGCTGAGCAGTTACTCTCAAGGGAACATCTCCAGCCTCGTGTTGCGGATCTTGCTGAGAAAAGGGCGCATTTTCTCCGCGTCGCCGCTGCTGACCAGTTGGGTTAGCTCCTCCAGGTTATCTTGCAGGACGTCCAGCGCTTTCAGTACCTCATCCCGGTTCGTCAGCAGGATGTCGATCATCATCGAGACATCGCTCCCCGCGACGCGGGATGTATCTCGATACCCGCCGGCGACTATTTTCCAGGCCGCCGGGTCGGCCGAGGTGGTGGCGTCGGCTGTGGCGACCAGTGCGCAGGCCATCAGGTAGGGCAGATGGCTGACGGTGCCCACCAGGAAGTCCTGTCGCTCCGCCTCCAGCACCAGCGGCTCGGCGCCAGCGGCCCTCGTCAGCTCCTGAGCCAGCGCCAGCGCCTCCTCCGATGTGCGCGGCAGCGGAGTCAGAATGAACGTAGCTCCTTCGTAGATCGCTGCCTCGGCCGCCACGAGGCCCGATTTTTCCTTGCCGCACATCGGATGCCCGCCCAGCGGCTGAATATGGTCGGGCAGTTCCGCCATTGCCGCGACGATTTTGACCTTGGTGCTGCCCAGATCCATCAGCAGACAACCCTCCGGCAGAAGCGGGCCGAGCTGGGCGATTTGCCGCAGGATGACGCGCACCGGCGTGGCCAGGATGACGATGTCGGCCTCGCGCACGCCCTCCGCCAGATCGCTGGTGCCCCAAGCGATGATCTCACGGCTCAACGCTTCCTCGATGGTCTCCGCACGCCGTGCCACGCCGACGACGCGCTTGCATTTCCCCTTCAACGCCTCGGCGAGCGAGCCGCCCATCAGCCCCAGCCCGACGATGGTCACTTGTGCTTCGCTTAGCGGTTTCATCACTATATCTTCCGTCCCACGGCCTCGGCGATGGGCCTCAAGCTCTCCATCAGCGCGGCGAAGCGGGATGGCTTGAGCGATTGCGCGCCGTCCGAGAGCGCCTCCTCGGGGTGGGGATGGACCTCGACGATCAGCCCATCGGCCCCGGCTGCCACGGCGGCGCGGGTGACCGGCTCCACCAGCTCCCATTTGCCCGTGCTATGGCTGGGGTCCACGATGACGGGCAGATGGCTGAGTTGTTTGAGCATTGGCACGGCGCTGATGTCCAGCGTGTTGCGGGTGTAGGGCTCGAAGGTGCGGATGCCGCGCTCGCATAACATCACGCGCTCGTTGCCGTGGGAGAGGATGTATTCGGCGGCCATCAGCAGTTCTTCCATAGTGGACATCATGCCGCGCTTGAGCAACGCTGGCTTCTGGGACTCTCCGACCGCGTGGAGCAGCGCGAAGTTCTGCATGTTTCGCGCTCCGATCTGCAGGATGTCGGCGTAGGATGCGACCAGCGGCACCAGATCGGGCTCCATCACCTCGGTGATGACCAGCAAGCCGGTCTCAGCGCGGGCCTCGGCCAGGAGCTTCAGCCCTTCCTCCCCCAGGCCCTGGAAGCTGTAGGGCGAAGTGCGCGGCTTGTAGGCTCCGCCGCGCAGGAACTTGGCGCCGGCCTCCTTGACGACGTGGGCGGTCTCCAGTATTTGCTCGCGGCTCTCGACGGAGCAAGGGCCAGCCATCATTGTCAGTTCATCGCCGCCGATGGAGATGCCGTTTACATCGACGACCGTGTCCTGGGGGTGAAAGTCTCGGCTGGTGAGTTTGAAGGGACGCAGGATAGGCACTGTCCGCTCGACGCCCGACATGCGCTCAATCGGCTCTCGATCCAGCGGGCGACCGTTGCCGATGACGCCGATGATGGTGCGCTCTTCCCCTTCTGAGATATGGGCCTGGCAGCCCCACTGCTCGATGCGGGCGGTGACGTTGGTGATTTGTGCCTGTGTGGAGCCTTGTTTCATTATGATGATCATGGCTGATTTCCTCCTGTTTATAATTTCCATGGCTTGAAATGGTTTCAGCGCTGGGACGGCATTATGCCGTTTTCGGGTGTCGGCGTGGTGGCCGCGGGATATGAGCCCAGCAGCTTGACGAATGATGAGCGTCGCAGCAGGGCCATAATCGCCGACTCGCAGACCGGGTCCTGGCAATGGCCCTCAAAATCCAGGTAGAAGATGTACTGCCAGGGCCGGTTGAGGCGCGGGCGGGATTCGATCTTGGACAGGTTAATGCGTCGCTTGGCAAACTCGCCCATGCAATCGTAGAGCGCCCCCGGCTGGTGGGGTGTGGTGAAGATGATCGAGGTCTTGCTGCGCGGCGCACGTGGAGGACTCTCCTGGGCTAAAACGAAAAAGCGGGTGTAATTGAACGGATAATCCTCGATGGCCGGATCCAGTATCTCCAGGTCGTAGAGTTCGGCGGCCAGCGAGCTGGCGACCGCGGCGATACCGGGCTTGGGTTCAGCAGCCAGGTCTCGTGCGCTGCCGGCGGTGTCGAACGCAGGTTCGGGCTTTATCCCATGCCGTTCCAGGTAGCGATGACATTGGGCCAGCGCCTGCGGATGGGAACGTGCTTGTGTAACTTCCTCCAGAGCGGTGCCGGGCGGTGCCATCAACATATGCCGCACGCGCAGGATTGCCTCGGCGTGGATGCGCAGGTCGTGCTCCATCAAAAGCTCGTAGGAGCGCGTCACGGACCCGGCGACCGCGTTTTCCACCGGCAACATACCGAGCTCGGTGTCGCCGTTCTCCACGGCCAGAAAGATATCGTCCAATGTCTTGCAAGGGACGCTTTCGATCTCTGGGCCGAAGAACTGACGGATCGCTTGCTCGGAATAGGCGCCGGCGATGCCCTGGAAGGCTATTTTCTTGCTCATTCTCCCTCCTCTATGAAACTAGGTCTGGGCGCAGTGCGCGAGCTTGGCCCAGATATACGTGGCGTATCTCCTCCTGTGAACGGTCGGTGTTCCAGTGGACGAGAACGCGGATGCAGCGTTTTAGACTGCCCAAGACGGCCATCTCTTGCATACACAGCAGGGGCACGTGTGTCCAGCCCATCTGACGGGCGGCGCGGGCGGGATAGGCCGCGTCAAGATCGGGCGTGGCGGTGAAGATCACGCTGGCCACATCTGCCGGGTCGATCTGGTTCTGCTCGACTATTTGCTCAAGCAATTCCTTCGTTGCTGCAAGGGTCGCTTTTTCATCGTTGGTCTTGGCGCAAGTGGCGCCTCGAACGCCGCGACATGTGGTTGTTTTCATATTCTCCTTTTGATTTTCCCCCTCACCCTAACCCTCTCCCCCAAGAGGAGAGGGGATGTGGTTCCCTCTCCCTTGCAGGGAGAGGGTTAGGGTGAGGGTAAATGCCGAATGGAAGGTACAAAAAAAGGACGTGGAGCGTTTGCTCCACGTCCTCGTTTCTTGCCTGGGAATGCCTACTTACTAAAGTTCCATAGACCTCCGCC
>CAZANJ010000381.1:0-3518 GCA_964486415.1 uncultured Anaerolineales bacterium | reverse complement strand
GGTGCGTCGCTTCGTCGCCTCCAGCCGCTGCTCTGGAGGCATCTGGCGTGCTCCACGTAAGCAGCCCATCACAGGCGGCGTCGGCCGCCCGTGGTGTTTTCGTCGTAGGCCGGGTCGCTCAGCCTGGCACACGACGTGCGCATAAGCGCCTAATCGGGAGCTTTTTTGCACGAGACGTGAGGGATAACTCGAGGGAAACGGGAGGAAAGTGATTGGAAGTGATCTAATAGGTCACTCAACCAAGGGGAGGGGTTTGTCTATATGGGATGTCCAAGTGTCGTACACCAGGTAGAGATCGTGCTAAGCGAGGTCTTTGACCCAAGTGGGGGAGCATGGGCATAAGCTGAGGCACAAACTGAGGAAATCCGGCGGCGTCCAAGGGATCATCCCCAGTATATCTTGGGGTTCACCTGGCCGGGCTCAACCGTATCAAGTGTCCCCCGATGATTTAAGGCGAGGAGTGGGCAGGCCCATTGATCATCACAGTCGGATGCTGTTTATCCACGTCGTCACAATGGTTGGTACGTTGCGCACTCCCAGGCAAACAACGGCGGGACGCCCCATTGGTGCTTTCAGTGGCGGGTCAATATCGGGCTAGGGAAATCGGGTCATTAAGCATCGATCGCGAAACAGAATAGAGATGCTGGAGATGGACTTGATGAAAAAAACCTCAAGACCATCTCCAGACTATATCTATGAGTCAGATGTTCTTTCCCCTCAATCCTTCGTAACCAACGGCAAATATGTCTCGAACGGTGCTGTCACCGGGCTGTCGGGCGGATAGCTCGTCTCCGCCGCCTCCGGCGAGGTGTTCGCCAACTCATCCTGGAAGCGCACGTAGATCTCCTCGCCGCGCGGCAGCACCGCGAAGATCGAGAAGGGCTGCCAGGTCGTCTCCGTCATCCCGTCCGTCCAGAGCAGCATCTCGGTGGCCGACTGCACTGTCATCGTCTGCGCCGTCATCCAGTACAACCAGGCCGATCCGGTGGCCACCGACGAGGCTTCCAGCGCCCGCGCCTCCTCCACCGTCAAGGGCTCACGTTCCTCCTGCGGCGAGCTCATCACTGATTGCGCGTCACCAACGGGAGGTAGATGAACGAGATACGCCCAAGCGACACCTCCGTCCGCCGCACATTATTCTTCTCGCGCCACTCCACAAGCTGATCGTCGGGATCGGCCAGGGCATAGATATGGTGTGTGCCCGTGATGTCGGGCTGCCAGCTGATCTCGGCGACCTGACCAGCGCCAGGCCCGATGGTAACCGCCGTCTCGCCGATGGGTACGCCCTCATCCTGCGGATCGCCGCGGTAGAACCGCACCATCACGTCCTCCGCGCCCACGGTGCCTCGATTGTACACCCAGGCGGATAGCTCGAGGGTTTGCCCCGCCACGTAAGAGGCGGTCAGCGACGTGACGTCGAGGTCAGGACCATCCCCGTGAACCCGAGGGCCGGAGAAGACGTCGCTCTCGGGCAGACGCGCCGTTCCGTCACTGAAGGTGGCCTGGAAGTAGTACTGGTGATCGTAGCCCACCCCCAGAGATACCGCAGTTTCATACGTGGCGTTGCCCGGCGCCCCGACGGCGCGGGCCATCTCGTGCACCACGCCGTCCACGACTGCCTGAACCGCGGTCGGCGCCAGGCTCTCTGGATGGTAGGCGTTGACCGTGAAGGTGAACGTCTCCCCCGGTCGCCCCTCGAAGGGCGCCACGGCCCCGGCCGGCAGGCGGGGAATGTCTAGCCCATCGTGCCCACCGAACGTCTCCACCCAGCTTCCCCGGCGCTCCGACCAGAGGTAGAAGAAACCCAGTCCGGTCTCCAGCGTGCTGGGGCCCAGCATATTGTCCCGGTGGCCCGAGCTGTGCAGAAAGCCCAGGTTGGCGCCCCGCACATCGGCCGCCGTCGGCCCGCCCGAGCCCATATTCTCCGAGACATAGGAATGGTCGTAGCCCGAGGCTACCGCCCGCTGCCCCGGGCCCCGGTCGGCCCAGTCGACGTGCCCGCCGCTCCCACCCGGCAGCGTGCTGACCGTGGCGTGGGCGCGGGCGGCGTAGTTCAGATGCGGCTCGTAGACCGCCGGCGGGACGGCCGGATAATCCGTGTAGCCGAAGGCAGCTGGATTGGCTCGCACCTGGTTGATCAGCACCTGCATATACCGCTCCTGCTCGTTGGGATACGGACCGGCGGGCAGCGCCGCGTTGTAGCTCTCGTTGGTGGTCGCCGAACGGCCCGCCTCGTTCCTGGCGTAGACGCGGTACCAGTAAGCCGTATCGACCTGGGTGTCGGTGTCCGTATAGGCCTCGGTGCCGGTGGGGAGCGTGACCAGCGTCTGGTAGTCCAGGCCCTCCATCCCGCTCTGGCGCTCGATCACGTAGGCGGTCTCCTGATCGGTGTGGTCCTGCCAGCGCAGGGGAATCGCGCCACCGGGGATGGCTCCCACCACCAAGTCGGTCGGGTTCTCCTCGATGGCGTAGTCGGCGCTGGCGGGCAAGGCCCCGTCGTAGACGAAGCCGTAGATCTGGGGCTGCAATTCTATGAAGTCGCTCCACACTACAGTCGTGCCGTCCACCGCCGGCCACTTCTGCTTGCGGGCGTTGCGGCTGACGGGGAACTGCTCGCCGGTCTCCAGGACGTGGATGTAGACGTCCCAGTTGCCGTGACGCATATCCTGCCACACGATCAGTTCGTCCGAAAGATCGGGGTAGGTCTGATCGCCGGGGGCGATGGCGATAGGGAACGATTCACCGGTCGAGAAGCGGTAACCGTAGAGGTCCCAGTTGCCATGGCGCCAGTCCTCCCACACCACCAGATCGCCGTGGATCACCGGGCGGAGCTGGTTGGCGTAGTGCGTGCTGATGGTCATCCGCTCACCACTCTCCAGGTCGAGCCCCACGATGTCGCCGCCCTCGGACCAAACGATGCGGCTGCCGTCGACGTCCGGCGTGATCTGGGAGGCCGGCCCGGTGGCGATGGAGAACTCGCGGCCGGTCGCCAGCTCGTAGCCGTAGATGTCTCGCTGGCTGCCCAGGCCGCGGCCCGTGGCACCGTCGCGGTCGTCCTCCCAGACGATGTAACGGTCGTCGATGGCGAGGGCGATCTGCTGGCCCGGCGCGGTGGTCACGGTGACTTCCTGCCCGGTGGAGAGGTCGCGGGCGAAGACGTCGGTCCCGTCCAGGCCGGTGGTGGAATAACGCAGGTCGGTGTAGGCCACCATGTCGCCGTGGATGACAGGGAAGTGCTGGTGATGAAAATCGTGAATGACCTGGAACTCCTCGTCAGCCGCCAGGTCCCAGCCGTAGATCTCGATGCCCGGCCCGCGATGATCCTCGTAGACCACGCGCCCGCCGTGGATGTCGGGGTAGTCGCAGAGCTCGGGGGAGTGATCCACCCGGAACGGCTCCGGCGTCAGGTCGGCGCTGACGACGATGGGGTAGTACGCACCGGTGTCGTCGTCCACAGTGCAGGCGGGGGAATCGTCGCCGTCGCAGGCCTTCACCCAGAAACGCAGCCGCTGACCGGC
>CAZANJ010000380.1:0-3537 GCA_964486415.1 uncultured Anaerolineales bacterium | reverse complement strand
CTCGACTTGATAACCCGAGGCCTCCTCGGCCCGTTGCAGCGTCTTTACGATCTCGTAGAGATCGGTGATGGCCTGGGTTTCCTCTGCGGGCGAATAGTCGGCGTCGGCGCTGATGGTCGTCACAGTTTCCACGAACATCCACCAGAGCAACTGCTCGAAGGCCTCCCTGTTGAACCACAGCACGTCCTGGTAGCGGTTGATCTGGAGGAAGCGCCGCACGTCCTCATCCTCCAGCCAGGAGGTCAGCACCCGGTACGCCCGTGTCTCCTCGGCGTCTGCTGTCTCGAACCAGCGCTGGTGCGCGGTGAGGATCTTGATCGTCGCCACCGACCACCAGGCTGAGCCCTCGTCCAGCCCCAGATCCTGCAAGGCGCTGGCGATAATCTTGCCCAGCAGCCACTCATCCTGCCAGCTACGGCTGATCTGCGCGAAATCCTCCTCGACCATCCGGCCCAGATTGTGCGTGTAGAGCCATCCCAGCAGCGTGGACCAGGGTTGCGGATCATCGCCCAGCCCCACGCCGGGCACCGCCGCCGGCCCAGATCGGAGGTAGTCGGTGATCTCGTCGGGTAGAGCCAGTCGATCCCCTAAGGTGGGCAGTTCCAGGATCGCTTTCAACTTCTTCTGTACCTTGGTGGCGACTGCTGTTTCATCCCCGCTCGCTCCTGTCAGTTGCTTGATCTCTTGGAGCAGGCGCCCCATCTTCTGCTCCACCTCTTCGGCCAACGTCTCCTGTGCCTCTGGCGGTTCGCTGACTCGCTGAATCGTCCGCTGGAACGACTTGGCGTTGACCAGCTCGCGGAAGGGATAGTGGATCGGTTGCAGGAGCACCTCTTTCAGGGCCTCGTCGATGCTCGGCACGCCGCGCCCGTTCAGATAAGCGGTCAGTTGAGCGTACTGTCGCCATTCGGTGTCCTGCACCTCGCGGAAATCGAGGAAGACGTGATGTTTGTAGGCGCCCAGTTCGATGTACAATCCCTTCTCGTGCAGCTCGCGGTTGTTGCGGATGAACTCCAGGCCAGAGATGTGATCGCGGAAGATGGTGAAGGTCTCCGGATCGTCACGCAGCGCCAGGCCCTCGCCGAGCGTCTTCTGCACGACTTGTTGTCCATCGTCGGTCTTCACCGCGTAACCGACCGAACTGCGGATCCAGCCGCGAGCCTCGGCGTACTTGTTGTGGTAGATAACCAGGGCCTTCTCGCCATCTGCGCGGTTCGAGTAGGCGAAGACGTCCTCGTTGACGGGTCGTGCCGACCTAGGCCCTTCCGGCGCGAAGAAATCGTACAACCGAAAATTCTCCACGTCAGCGAAGAGATACCGCTGGCGCAGCAGGGGGAAAATTTCCCGTTCGTGACGCGCCACCAGATGCGGATCGGGCTTCTCGTCCCAATAGGCCCGCTGGAACTCCATCCCGTACTTCTCGGCGTAGCCCTGAATCTGACCGTGGCCGAACATCGGCAGGCCGGGCATCGTGGCCAGCATGGTGCAGATGCCGAAATACTTATCGCCCTTGCCGAACTGGTCCACCGCGGTGCGCTCGTCGGGGTTGTTCATAAAATTGACGTAGCGCTTCATAATCCGCGGGTCGAACTCGAGCGTGTTCTTCATCACGCTGCGATACTTGGCGTTGTCCTCGTCGCGCAGCATGTTCATAAAGGCGCTGTTGTAAACGCGGTGCATGCCGAGCGTGCGCACGAAGTAGCCCTCCATCAGCCAGAAGGCCTCGGCCAGCAGCAGCGTGTCCGGTACCTCCTCCGCCACGCGGTCGACCACCTCGCGCCAGAACTCCTTCGGCATCAGCTCGTCGATCTGCTGGCGGGTCATACTGTGCTCCGCCCGTGAGGGGATGGCGCCGCCGGTGCCCGGTTCCGGGAACCAGAGCCGCTGGTAATGCTTTTTCGCCAGCGTCATCGCCGCGTCGAAGCGGATGATGGGGAATCTGCGGGCCACGTGTAGGATGGTCTGAATCACGGCCTCGCGCACTTCCTCTTTGAGGAAATTCAATTGGGCGGTGTCGTTCCAGGGCATGCTGGTGCCATCGTTGCCGTGGTAGATGTACTTCTCGTCGCCGGTCCAGTGATCGACGCGCTTGAAGACCACAGCGGCGTCGGAGCGGTCATAATAATGATCCTCCAGGTAGATGCCGACGCGATCATCCCAGGAGAGGTTGGGGCCGCTGAAGCTGTAGGAGGGGAAGGGGCTGTGCTCTTGCCCGATGAACCAGTCCGGGTGTTCGATCACCCATTTGGAGTCGATGCCCATATGATTGGGCACCATATCGCTGGCCAGGCGGATGCCCCGCCGCCATGCGCGATCCCGCAGGTTCTCATAGGCGCCCTCGCCGCCCAGATCATCCGCGATGCGGTAATCGAACACGGAATAGGCCGAGGCGACGGCTTCCGGGTTGCCCATCATCTGCTTGATGCGCTTCGAGGCTGGGCTGCGCTCCCACAGGCCGATCAGCCACAGGCCGGTGAAGCCCTGCCAGGCCAGCCTGTCCAATTCCTCATCGGGCACCTGATCGAGTCGCGTGATGGAGCGCTCATACTTCTTCGAGAGCTGATCGAGCCAGACGTAGGCGTTCTTGGCCAGCAGGACCACGTTGGGCATCCAATCCTGGTCGGGGCTGAAGCGCTCGTACTCCGCCTCCAGGCCGGCGAACTCATAGACGCGGCTGGGGCCGGGCCCCAGGAAGATGGCCTTCTCCTCCTCGGCGATCAGATCCAGACTGCCGAGCAGGCGGTAGAGATACTTTCCCAGGAGAGCGCCCCAGCGGCGCTGCATAAACTCCAACTGCTCGGAGAGCGAGTGGGGGGAGGCGATGGCCGGGCCGCGCAGCATATCGATCAGATTCTCGTCTTCGGGGCCGAAGCGGGGCTGCATCTCGAAGAACTCGTGCATCTCGCCCATCATCTCGCGGTAGGCCGTCTCCCTGGCCAGATCGGCGTCGTCGAACAGCTCCCGGAATGGCGAGAAGCCGGGGTTCTCGTTGGCGAGCCAGAGCATCAGCATCTCCTCCAGCACAATCTGCCGGTGGGGGACGCCGGCCGTCTCGCCCTCCAGGTACTCGTCGACGCCGATCTCCTGCCTGTAGACCATCAGCGGCGGGAACTGATCCACGAAGCGGCGCAGGGCCTTATCGACGGCTTCCGGCCCAACCTCCTCACGCAGCCAGTCCAGCGCATCCTCCATCACCGTCACTTTCTTCTGCTCGCGGTAGAGCCCGACGATGTAGTGGAGAATCTCGTCGATCAGGCCCATGGCGTTGATCTGCCCGGCCTTGACCGCTCGCTCCGGGTAACGGGCCAAATCGCGCCGCTCGTTCATCCGCTGGGCGAAGACCCGCGCGGCGTGGAAGTTAGCGAAGATGACGTTGCCGGTCAGGCTGAACAGCATCTGGTCGAACTGGTACAGATCCCGCGCCTGCCGGGAGATGTGAAATTCCATTGTGACTGCTGTGATCTGCTCTTCGCGTAAAGGATGCATCTTTTCCTCCAAGTTAATTCCGTGTCAATCTTTTTATGCGCCGCGATTGTT
>CAZANJ010000379.1:0-3544 GCA_964486415.1 uncultured Anaerolineales bacterium | reverse complement strand
CAGCGCGCGCATGGTCGCCATTTGCACAGGCCCCTCGGAGGTCATGTAGGCCATCGCCTTGCCGCCGTAGACGGGCCGCAGCCAGCGAATAGCGCCGTCCTCAACCTCAAAGCCGGTGCAATCGGTGACGATCCCCGTCCCCAGCCGATGGGCAAGGCGCGGGGCGACGTGCCCACCGCTCAACTCATCATGCGGGAAAACAGCCACATCAGGAGAAATCCGCTGCATAGCGGCTTCTAGAGTTTGCAATACAATCTCATCTTCCACCTGACTGAAGTTTGGGTGGTCGACAACAAAAACCTTATCCGCACCCTGATTGATTAATTGCTCACCATATTCCTCCACATCGGCGCCGACAAGCAGAGCTGTAACTGTTCCATCTCCCAATTGCTCGCCCAACTCCTTGGCCGCTGCCAATCCCTCCAGCGATGCACCAGGAAGCGCTTCCGCAGAAACAACACAAAACGCCAAAATATCTGTCATTGTACACCCTTCCCTTAAATGATCCTCTAAATGACCTTCTGTTCTTTGAGATACTGCACCAAGTTCTGAGCCTTTTCAGCGCCGGTCTCGCCCGTGATGATTTCACAATGCATCTCACGGTCGGGTATGAAGAGCTCCTCCATCTTGAGCAAGCTGGCCTCCGGCCCAAATTCTGATGCTTCCAGTCCCAGATCCGCGGCGTTCCAGACGGGGATTTCCGCTCGCCGGGCCGCCAGGATACCCCGAACAGAGGCATAGCGCGGTACATTGCTCTCGTCATTCGTCACAGTGCCCAAGAAAGGCAAGGGAGCTTCCAAAACATCGTAGCCAGCTTCAATCGGTCTCTTAAGGCGCACTTTGCCATTGCCATTCGGCGGTTCAACATTGGCGATCAGCGTAGCGCAAGGCATCTCCATTTCCTCTGCCAGGAACGGCCCTACCAGGCCCAACTCCACGTCCCCGGCTTGTCGTCCACAGAGCACTACATCGAAGTCATCTACCTTGCGCAATGCAGCGGCCAGAACGCGGGCCTTGCCGAAAGAATCGGCTTGCTCAAAATCAGAATCTGACACGCGGATGGCTTCATCGACACCCATCGCCAGCGCCTGGTGCAACGATTCAACAACATCGTCGTCACCGATGGTGATGACGGTCACCTTGCCATCCGTCTTTTCCTTGAGCTGAAGCGCTATCTCAATCGCGACTTCGTCATAATCACTGATGACCAAGGGCTGTGTCCCCCGTATCTGCTCCATCTCATCGGGGTCGATCTTAAATAAATGCGGGGGAACCTCAGGATCAATGACTTGTTTCATACAAACTATGATATGCACTTTAACACCCCTTCCTATTACTGGTATTGGAATACTAGTTAAGAGAGAGAACCGAGTCGGCCTATAGGCTCTCTCAGTTCCCCCTATCCTTCAGGCGTTGAGCTAGATCAAACTTAGATCAGACTAGAGAGCTCTATACCCAGTCGAAGGTGCGCTCGACAGCCTTCTTCCAGCCCTTGTAGAGCTCGGCACGGGTCTCCTTGTCCATCTTAGGCTTCCAGGTCTTGGAGATGTTCCAATTATCACGGAGCGCCTCGATGTCGTCCCAGAAGTCAACGGCATAGCCAGCGGCGTAGGCGGCGCCCAGCGCGGTCGTCTCGGAGACCATGGGGCGGATCACGGGCACGCCCAGGATGTCAGCCTGGAACTGCATGAGCAGTTCGTTGTAGACCATGCCGCCGTCGACCTTGAGGGCCTTGAGGCTCACGCCGGAGTCCTTCTCCATAGCGTCCAGCACCTCGCGGGTCTGGTAGGCGGTGGCCTCCAGGGCAGCGCGGGCGATGTGATACTTGTTGACGTAGCGAGTCAGGCCGACGATCACGCCGCGGGCGTCGCTGCGCCAGTAGGGCGCGAAGAGGCCGGAGAAGGCGGGCACGATGTAGATGCCGCCGCTGTCCTCGACCTTCTTGGCGAAGTCCTCGACGTGCTTGGAGAACTCGAAGAAGCCCAGGTTATCGCGCAGCCACTGCACCAGGGCGCCGGTGATGGCGATGGAGCCCTCCAGGGCGTAGACGGCGTCGTTATCGCCCATCTTGTAGCCCAGGGTGGTCAGCAGACCGCTCTCGCTGGGCACGGGCTCGGTGCCGGTGTTGAGCAGCATAAAACAGCCGGTGCCATAGGTGTTCTTGGCCTCGCCGGGGCTGAAGCAGGTCTGACCCACGAAGGCGCCCTGCTGGTCGCCCAGGTCGCCGCAGACCGGGATCGCGGCGCCCAGCGGCCCATTTTTGGGCGTGTAGCCGTAGATGTCGGGGTCGCTGGATGGTCGGATCTCCGGGAGCATCTGCCTGGGAATGTCCATAATCTCCAAGATATCGTCATCCCAACCCAACGTCTCCAAGTCCATCAGCATCGTGCGGCTGGCGTTGGTCACGTCGGTCACGTGGGCACCGCCGTCGGGGCCACCGGTCAGGTTCCAGATCTCCCAGGTGTCGATGTTGCCAAAGATAGCATCGCCACGCTCGGCCGCTTCGCGCAACCCCTCGACGTTATCCAGGAGCCACTTGATCTTGGGGCCGGAGAAGTAGGTCGCCAAAGGCAAGCCGACCTTGGGGCGGAAGCGATCCTGCCCGCCATCCTCGCCCAATTCGTCGCAAATATCCTTGGTGCGGGTGTCCTGCCAGACTACAGCGTTGTAGTAGGGTTCGCCCGTGTTCTTGTTCCAGACAACGGTCGTCTCGCGCTGGTTGGTTATACCGATAGCAGCAATCTCCCCAGGCATGACGCCGGTCTTTTCCAATCCGCCCTTGATCACGTCCTCGGTGCGGGCCCAGATTTCCATCGGATCGTGCTCGACCCAACCGGGCTTGGGGTAGATTTGATCGTGCTCCAACTGGTGCGAGCCCACAACATTACCGTCATGGGTGAAGATAACAAATCGAGTGCTGGTAGTACCCTGATCAACTGCTGCTGCATATTTTTTCTCGGCCATTCTTACCAAACTCCTTTTATGCTTAGGTTTCGACAAATTTTACACTTATTTCTTCTCATGGGCCACATCGGCCATAGTCTGAATGAGAAGATAAGAAGATGTCGCACCCGGATCTTGGTGACCAATACTTCGCTTACATCAAAATTACGTGACTACTCAGACCATAGTTACACAGAGTGCACAGAGCCCTTCACAGAGATACACAGAGAGAAAATTTAATTTCCTTTTCCGTTCTCTGCGAATCTCTGTGTCTTCTCAGTGCCTCTTTGTGTCCAAATTAGACTGTCTGAGCAGTTACAAAATTATCAGCAAACGATCTGGGCGCCGTCCGTCGCCTTACAGATGTAGATCTGCGGCTCAAGGGCGGTGAGCCCTTGATAGGCTCCGGAAACATCATGCGCAAATTCAGAGGCCATCCTGGAGTCTACCAGCGCGACGGCGCAGCCGCCGAATCCAGCGCCCGTCATCCGGGCACCGTAGCAGCCATTCTCGGCAAGTGCACAGTCCACCATAACATTTAGCGCCTCGCTGGAGACTTCGAAGTCGTCGCGAAGGCTGACGTGGCTCTCATTCATCAGCC
>CAZANJ010000378.1:3089-3547 GCA_964486415.1 uncultured Anaerolineales bacterium | reverse complement strand
CGTGTGATGCTGCCTTGCATAGAAAGTTGCAATCTCACGTGAAAGTAGCCTTTCAGGACAAAAAGCAGCACGAAATGGCCTTCGGAGCGGGCTGTAAGCGGGGGTGAAGTGTGTCGTGAAAAAATCTCGGCGGCTATCCAATCGAGGTGAAGTCAGCAAGGCAAGGCACAATGCAAGCCGTTCACACCTCGCCGGGATGATAAGGTTTCCCCTCCGGCCTTTGATAGCAGGGGTACTTCTCCACGTTCCTGTTCTTCTCCGTCTCCTGGATCGCTTGATGAGAGCAAAAGCTATAACAGGGCATACAGAGCACCCTGAATGAATATTAATCAACGTGAGAATCAGGGGGAAAGCGCACGTTGGTGTAGCGCATCGGCCTGCGTCCGCAAGCGCTGCAATGCTTGGGCGGGATCCCTATGCAGCTGTCTGGGCCACCGTATCCCCGCTTCGATGGCATC
>CAZANJ010000378.1:0-3079 GCA_964486415.1 uncultured Anaerolineales bacterium | reverse complement strand
ACTTGCTGGAATATCTCCAGCAGCGCCTCTTGCCCAACATCAGTCGCCCGTAAGGAATGGGGATTAAATAACTTTTCCATTTCAGGGCGGGCACGGAGTCCCGCCCCTACGATAATTGCCTATGTATCATCATAATACGAACGTAGGGGCGATCCCTCCGTGGTCGCCCGTTCATCAAATGTAAAAGTTATTCCCTCACGGGTCCTTACCGCGTTATACCTGTTTTGCTATGCTGAAAATCAATTGCTCAACCTCAACCCTCAACCTCAACCTTAACCTTAACCTCAATCCTCAACCCTCAACCCTTAACCTCATTTCTTGCTCTATATGCAACCCTCAAGTAGAATTAGGTTGGTGAAAAAAAACAAGCCGGATCTAGCCGGCCAAAGAGCGCAGCAGGAGGCGAATATGATGACCATAGCGACTCGCTCCATACGCAACCTTCAAGTCGAAACTGAGTTTCGTCCCGTCTTTCTTGTGGAAGAACTTGTGGAAGAGGAACTTGTATGGGATGAAATCGCAGGGGAAGAAACTACCTGGCCTCCTCCGCAGGGTGAGTGGACCTACGAAGATTACCGGCGCTTGCCCTCGAACGGCCTACAATATGAAGTGATTCACGGGAGGCTAATCATGATTCCTGCTCCTACAACGACCCATCAATCCGTTGTCATGCGGCTTGGTGCTGCTTTCTTCAATTTCCTGCGCCTCCATCCCCTGGGGGAGGTCTTCCCCGCTCCCATCGACGTGGTGGCGCCCGGCATGGCCGATCCGGTGCAACCCGATCTGGTCTTCGTCGCCAGCGAGCGCATGGAGATCGTCACCGAGCGGGCCATCGAGGGCGTGCCCGATCTGGTGGTGGAAGTGCTCTCCCCCTCCAATTGGATATATGATCGGCGCCTCAAATTCGCCCTCTACACCGAGATCGACGTGCGGGAGTATTGGATCGTGGATCCTGAAGAGCGGACAGTGGAGGTTTTCTCCCTCAAGGAGGGCGATTATGAATTGCAGGCCCGGTTTGCACCAGGGGGCCTCTTGTGCTCGGAGTTCCTGCCCGGCTTCGAGATGGCGGTGGACGATATCTTCCCCAGGTAGGTCGGTGTGCTCCCGCATCCGCCATCCTCGTCAAAATTGGCGAACGTAGTACGGCAAGCATTGGAGTCTTTTTGAGAGATGAGTACCAAGTTCCCTTTTTACGTCTTCAATCTGTTGATCGTGTTGTTACTCTCTACCGCCTGCGCCGGGGGAGCGGATGAAGTGCCAGCCACCCTCAGCCCCCTGGAACCTCCCGAATCGCCCGTGCCCACACCACTGCCGGACGAGGCCACACTTGCGGCCCGTATCCGTGCCCGTGGTTACCTGCGCGTCGGAGTACGCTATGATCTCCAGCCCTTCTGCTACATCACAGATGAAGGGAAAGTGGCTGGCTTCGACGTGGATCTGGGACGGGAACTGGCTCGCCGCTGGCTGGGAGATGCAGACGCAGTCCATTTCCGCCAAGTGCGCTCCGACACCGCCATTGCACATTTGCAATCCGATTCGGCAGAGGACAGCGTGGATATCGTCATCGCAGCACTGACTCACACGAAGGATCGCGAGGCCGGCGCCGATTTCAGCCTGCCCTATTTCATCGACGGGCAAGCGTTACTGGTACGTGCCCCCGGTACCATCAGTGGGCGGGCCGATCTGGCAGGTCGCCCCGTGGGCGTCACGGTGTGGGGAGAGGCACGCTCCATGATCGAGGAGACGACGCCCTTCACCATCGCGCTCCAGAGCTACGACCGTTTCGACACCGCTATGGAAGCACTGGGCCAAGGGGAAGTGGAAGCGGTAGCTGATCTACGACGGCGGCTCTTCTGGGGAAAGGACATGCTACCCGGTATGGATACCGCCATCGTGGGCCAGTACACCGCACTACCGGTAGCCATCGCTTTTCCACAAAATGATTCATTCTTCGCCGACCTGGTCAACCTGACGCTCCAAGAGATGGTGGTCGACGGCACGTATGCGGGGCTTTATTCCCGCTGGTTCGCGCCGGAAAATCCACCCGGCATCGAGCGTTGGCCCGGCGCGGAGACAATCAGCTTATCTGATGCGCCGCTGTTCGCGCAGGCCCCCGATACCATCGCCGCCATCCAGTCGCGGGGAGGCTTGAAGGTGGCAATCGCGGCCGACCGCTCCCCCTTCGCCTATGTGGACGCGAGCGGCACGCCGGCCGGCTACGAGATCGAGTTGATGCGGCTATTAACCACGCGCTGGTTAGGCGACGTCACTGCGGTGGAGTTCATCCCCACCCCGCGCGAGACGGGCATCGACCTGCTACGGACGGGGCAAGCCGATATGCTGATCGGCGGCTTATCCCACACCCGCGCCGCCGAGATGAAATTAGACTTCAGCTTGACAACCTATGTGGCCGGAATGGGCCTGATGGTACAAGCGGGAACGCCTATCACCGATCTGGTCAGCTTGAGCGGACGACAAGTAGCGGTGATTGAAGGGAGCGGAGCTCGCGAGAAGCTCCTTGCGGTCGGGCGAGAAGCGGGCATCTCGCTGGTAGTGTTGCCACAGCCCTCACTAGAGGAAGCTGCGGCGCTGCTACAACAGGGGCAGGTTGCGGCAGTGGCAGGAGACCGCGCCGAGATGCTGGGGATAGCTTACGCCACGCAGGGGCTAGGGGTGCTCCCGCTGCGCTTGACGCGGGTACCGCTGGCAATTGGGCTTCCACCGGGCGACTCGGCCTTCCGCGACCTGGTCAACCTGACTCTGCAAGCAATGAAGGCCGATGGGCAGTTCGATAACCTCTACACCACCTGGTTCGACGACACACCTCCGCCCTGGAATTTATGGCCTGGAGCGCCTTATAGGGAACTGCGATTGGGGACCGGGCCGTGAGGGTAAACTTGAAGCCCCCAGAAGGCTCCCACATCGTGGGCTGAGAGCAACCATTCAAAACTATGCTGACACAAACACGATCAGCTATCGGTTTTCGAAGCAGTTCCAAGGCCCTCCAGAGGATGTAGGGCAGGGTTCCATACCCGCCGATTTTTGAATCGCTTCGAAAACCCGCTATCCCCTGACGATG
>CAZANJ010000377.1:0-3550 GCA_964486415.1 uncultured Anaerolineales bacterium | reverse complement strand
CCGCCCAACGGGGGTTGGGCTTCTACCCCCAAGGTGAAGTCCGTGCTAATTACACATCAAGGGCTCCCAGCGATGGGGTTGGCAAGCCATCGCGAACGTATGTGGGATTAGGTGAAAGGCTTTTCATCATAACTCAAGCATACATTGCCAGCAAGGCCCAACATTGGTATAATTACCAAGTCCTCTATCAATTCGAGCTCGAAAGAGCCTTTGGGTCGAATGCTAAGGTAGCGAAAATGATCGAACTGCATAACTTGACTAAAAGCTTCGATGACTTCACGGCCGTAAGCCGCGTCTCGCTCTCTGTGGCGCGAGGGGAGATATTGGCCCTTTTGGGGCCTAACGGGGCCGGGAAGACGACCACGGTGCGCATGCTTGCGGCTATACTCCAGCCGACGGAGGGCAGCGCCACTGTGGCCGGCTATGATGTCACTGAAGACCCGCGAGAAGTGCGTCGGCGCGTCGGATTGCTGACCGAGCACCCCGGCCTTTACCTGCGCATGCGCGGAGGGGAGTATCTCAATTTCTTCGGTCGCTTGATGAACCTGGAAGCCGGTGAGCGTGAAGAGCGGGCCAAGAGGCTGTTGGAACGCTTCGACATGCCGAACGCTTGGGATATTCGCATGGGGGCTTACTCCAAGGGAATGCGACAAAAAATGGCCCTGGCCCGCGCGATGCTCCACGATCCCTCCGTCCTCCTGCTGGATGAGCCCACCTCGGCCATGGACCCCCACAGCGCCAAGCTGGTGCGCGATGCCATATTGGGATTACGCCATCATCGGAGGGCCATCATCATCTGCACGCATAATCTGGCGGAAGCTGAGCTCCTTGCCGACCGCATCGCCATCATCCGACGTGGAAAGATTATTACGCGGGGAACAGTGGCGGAGTTGAAGGCCCATCTGCTCGGCCCCCCGCTGATGGAACTGCACTTGACTCGCCCTGCCGATGGGGTAGTGAATCTTCTCGCCGATCTGGTCGAAATGGAACAAGTCGATGAAACACACTTGCGCTACTTCGCCCCCGATCCGCTGAGGGTCAACCCGTCCGTTTTAAGGATGTTGGCGAGGCGCGATGTGGAGGTTGTCACCTTGAGCGAGGTGCCGCGCAGATTGGAGGAAGTCTACTTGCAGGCCGTGGCTAAGCCTTCAGACGAACATTTGCTTTCAAACGCGGGCCCGTTGGCGGGAGAGGAAAATGACCACGATTGAAGATAGGATTGAGGGTTTAGTGACCGGAACTTCGGCCATAACCCGACGCCTTCGCGACCTCACCGGTGAGCCGCTGCGACTGATGATGACTTTGGTCGGGCGCGAAATCCGGGATACGCTGCGCGACTGGCGCATGGTGACGCCCATCATCATCCTGACCCTGCTCTTCCCGGCCCTGATGAGCTTCGTAGCCGATATGGCGATGAATTGGGTCGCCAAGTATGGCGCTCCCATCGTCGGTGAGCGTCTTCTGCCCTTCCTGTTGCTCATCGTAGGATTTTTCCCCATCTCCTTCTCCTTGGTCATCGCTCTGGAGACCTTCGTGGGAGAAAAGGAGCGTAGAAGCCTGGAGCCGCTTCTGGCGACCCCTCTGACCGATACCCAGCTCTATCTGGGTAAAACCCTGGCGGCCATGATCCCTCCTCTGCTGGCGGCCTATTTGGGGATATCCGTTTACCTTATCGGCCTTAGTTTCTTCAAGGGCTGGACCCCTCCGCTCGAACTGCTTTTGCTGGTGATCCTGCTCACCACGGCTGAAGGGATCGTTATGGTCTCCGGCGCGGTAGTCGTATCCAGCCAGACGACCAGCGTGCGGGCGGCCAACCTGTTAGCCAGCTTCATAATCATCCCGATGACCTTTCTCATCCAGGGCGAGGCCATCATTATGTTCTGGGCCGATTACAACGCCTTGTGGTGGATATTTCTCTTTCTGATGGTGGCGGATATAATTTTGGTGCGCATGGGAATTCACCTGTTCAATCGTGAGGCTCTGCTGGGGCACGAGATCGACCGACTTAATATAACCTTCCTATGGCGTACTTTTCTACAGCGCATGCGCTGGGAGCGCTGGTTTTTCAATCGCGATCCTCAAAGTCTTCCAAGGAGCCTCCGCTGGCTGAGCGTGATCGGCGGGCTCTACCGCTATCAAATCCCCGCTATATTGCGACGCTCGAGATCGGCCATCGTCATGGTCGTGACCGGCCTGATACTCACGCTTCCCCTGGGCTTCTTTTTGGCGAATCAATATCCACTGCCGTCGGGACTCTTGCAACTGGAGCAGATCTCCGCCGAGACATTCGCCGCCGTACCGGAAATAGCTTGGTTGCCGAAGCTGGGAGTCTGGAACATATTCATCCACAATGTCCGAGCACTCCTGGGCGCAGCGATGCTGGCGATCTTCTCCTTCGGCGCGCTGGCGGTGGCCTTGTTGATGGCGCCTATGTCGATCATCGCCTTCTTGGCCGCCCAAGTCACACACGCGGGATACAGCCCCTGGCTTTTCTTCGGTGCTTTCGTGCTGCCGCATGGTGTCCTTGAGTTGCCGGCTGCGATCACCACCACAGCCCTCGCCGTGCGCCTGGGAGCCACGTTTATCTCCCCTCCAGAGGGAACGAGTCTGAGTGAGGGCTGGCTGTGGGCCTTGGCCGATTTCATCAAGGTCTTCGTCGCCCTAACTTTACCGCTGTTGGCACTGGCGGCTTTTGTGGAGGTCAGAGTAACCCCTTTGATTGTAGTTCGGGCCTTTGGAGGATGAGTTTTGGCCAGGATAATCACCCTGGGGACTGCGGCAGCGGTCCCTAGCGAACAGCATGCAAATACCTACCTGGCGCTGGAGGACGAAGATGGAGGCGACTTCTCCCTGATCGATTGTGGAGAAAACCCTCTGGTGCGGATGCGGCGTGCGGGTCTCAATCCGGCTTGCCTACACCGAGTGATTATCACTCATTTCCACCCTGACCATGTTTGTGGCTTGCCATTGCTCGTCATGCACACTTGGCTCCTGGGTCGCACCCGGCCCTTGCCGATCTATGGCTTGCAAGATGCCCTGGATCGCTTTGAGATGATGATGAACTTATTCCGTTGGGGAGAATGGCCAGAGTGTTTCTCCATGCCTCACCACGTTGTGCCGGAGGAGTTAAACGCGCCGGTGCTGGAGACCGATGCCTTCCGCATCACGGCTTGGCCTGTGCAGCATCTGATACCGACGATAGGGCTGCGGATAGAGAATAAGCGCAGTGGCGGTGTGTTGGCCTACACCAGCGACACAGAGCCTTGTGATGCCGTCATCGATCTGGCGCGTGACGCCGATATTCTCATCCACGAGGCGGCGCGGGACACCCTGGGACATTCCAGCGCGGCCCAGGCGGGAGAGAATGCCCGCTTGGCCGGTGCCAAGCGGTTGGTGTTGATCCACTATCGCCCAGCCCCGTGGAAATATGACCTTTGGCGCGCGGAGGCAACCGCGGCCTTCGGCGGGCCGGTGGAGTTGGCTAAAGATTTTGGAGTCTACAAGTTCTAGCGCACTCTGCTCATAAAAAAGGGAAAGGCGGCTGTCAAAA
>CAZANJ010000376.1:0-3569 GCA_964486415.1 uncultured Anaerolineales bacterium | reverse complement strand
ATGTAGGGCGGGTTTCCATACCCGCCGATTTTTGAATCGCTTCGAAATCCCAGGCCGCGCTGTATCAACTTTCTCGGTTCAACTCATAGATGATGCGCAACCCGTGCAGCGTCAGCCAGGGGGCCACCGCGTCGATGACGTCGGATTCGGAGGCGATTATCTGCGCCAGCCCGCCGGTGGCGACGACGTGCATGCTCGGCCCCAGCTCGGCCCGGAAGCGCTCCACCATGCCCTCTACCAGCCCGACGTAGCCGAAGAGCAGCCCTGACTGCATGCTGTGGACGGTGTTGCGCCCGATGGCCGATGGCGGACGGGTCAGGTCCACGCGGGGGAGTTTGGCCGTGCGCTCGAAAAGCGCCTGGGCCGCGATACCGATGCCCGGCGCGATGGCCCCGCCCAGATAATCCCCCTCGCTCGATATTGCGTCAAAGGTGGTGCCAGTGCCAAAGTCCACCACGCAGGCCGGCGTCCCGTGGAGCGCACGCACGGCGGCGGCGTTCACCACCCGATCCGCCCCCACCTGGCGCGGGTCGTCGTAGCGGATGCGCACGCCCGTCTTCACCCCGGCGTCCACGATCAACGGCTCTCGCTCCAAATAGTCGCGGCTGACCTGCTTGAAAGCCTGGGTGAGGGGTGGGACCACGCTGGCGATAACGATGTCGCTCACTTGCTCGGTCTCGTAGCCCTTGTGACGGAAAAGTTGTTCGAGCAGGATGCCGTACTCGTCTGGCATTTTGTCGTGGATGGTGCGGATGCGCCAGCACGGGCAGAGTTCTTCGCCCTCGTACAGGCCGAGGGTTATGTTGGTGTTGCCGATGTCGATTGTCAAGAGCATAGTGAGCCTCCGGTAGTAAAGCGTATTGCGTTTACACTGATTCGACTCCGGTGGTATAATTTCACCGAAAGGAGTCGACATGAACAAAGCAATAGAACGATTTGAACGTTATCTACGACGTCGCTACGGCGACCGCAGCACACCCAAACACTATCTGAGTGACATGCGGATCTTTGTTAGAGCAATCGGCCATAAGCCACCCAATGAGGTGACCGTGTGTAATTCCAACAGATCTTTAACAACCAGCCGGTACCAGCGCGAACCGCCGCTCCGTCCGCGTCCCATATCTGGGATTTAAGATCGCTCTGGCCCATAGACGGGGACGTCACATTCCCTTAGAGCGGGTTTGAGATTTTTACCCCACAAATTTGAGGAGAGCCTTTGTCAGTCAACCAGGCCATATGGCACAGTCTATGTTTTCCAGGGATCTTGCTACCCTACACAAGTGCGGCAGGTATGGAAATCTGCCCTACTTTGCTCCCCCTAATCGTTTTTGACTGTCAGGCTCGGTTATAGCTCTTCAGGCCCCGACCATCCCAACCCGATCCGCCCGCGTTCGGGTTCCACCTTCACGATCTTAACCTCGATCACATCCCCCACGCGCAGCTCCTCCCTGATCGGTATCTGACTGCGATGTAACAGACCATCGTTTTTGACCCCGATGTCGATGAATGCGCCGAAGTCCACCACATTGCGCACCGTGCCCTTGAGCCGCATGCCGGAAGTCAGGTCGTCCATAGTCAACACGTCGCTGCGCAGGATCGGAGCGGGCAGCTCCTCGCGCGGGTCGCGACCGGGGCGCACCAACTGCTCGAAGATGTCGGACAGCGTGTGAACACCGGCGTCTAGCTCCTGGGCCAATTCGTCCAGAGGGTGTTGCTCCAGCAGGGAGACCATGGCCGCCCCGCGCTCTTCCGGCGGCGTCTCCAGAGTCAGCCCGGCGCGCTTCAGCACGGCCTTGGCGACGGCGTAGCTTTCCGGGTGAATGGCGCTGGCGTCCATCGGATTTTTACCGCCATGCACGCGCAGAAATCCAGCCGCCTGCTCGAAGGTCTTGGGCCCGATGCCGCTTACTTTCTTGAGCCCCTTGCGGCTGGAAAAAGGGCCGTGCTCGTCGCGATAGGCCACGATGCGCTTCGAGAGCGTGGGCCCGATGCCGGACACGTGGGTCAGCAGCGCGGGCGAGGCGGTGTTCAGATCCACGCCGACCCGATTGACCACACTCTCCACCACGTCGTCCAGCGCCTCGGCCAACTGCGTTTGGTTGACGTCGTGCTGGTACATGCCGACGCCGAGCGACTGGGGATCGATCTTCACCAACTCGGCCAGCGGGTCCTGCACACGCCGCGCGATGGAGACGGCCCCGCGCATACTGACATCCATATCGGGCAGCTCGGCGCGGGCCAGGGGGCTGGCGCTGTAGACGCTGGCGCCGGCCTCGCTGACGATGAGATACTTGGGGGACGGGGAATCAGAGGGAAATGCTTGGATCAGATCGGCGACCAGTTGCTCTGTCTCGCGGGAGGCGGTGCCGTTGCCGATGGCGATCAGCGTGACGGCGTGTTTGGCTACGAGGCCCTTGAGCAGATTCAGGGCGCCATTCCTCTGTTTCTGCGGCTCGTGGGGGTAGATCGTGGCCGTATCCAGCACTTTGCCGGAGGGGTCGACGACGGCGACCTTGCAGCCGGTGCGGAAGCCGGGGTCGATGCCCAGGATGGTATGACCGGTCAGCGGCGGCTGGTTGAGCAGGGAGCGCAGGTTATTGGCGAAGACGCGGATGGCGTGGGCCTCCGCCCGCTCGGTGAGGGCGCGGCGCACGTCGCGCTCGATGGCGGGCAGCAGGAGGCGCTGGGCGGCGTCCTCCACGGCGAGGGCGAGTTGATCCGCCAGCGGCGAGCGCCAATTGGTGCGGAAGATGGGCTCGATGGCCGCCCGCCAGTCCCGCTCGGCGACCGCGACGCGCACGCGCAGCACATCCTCCTCCTCGCCGCGATTGAGCGCCAGCGTCTGGTGGGGGCGCATTTGTTTGACCGGGCGCTTGAACTCGTAATAGAGCCGGTAGGTGGCGCGGGGATCATCGGCGTCATCCTTCTTCTCGGCGCGGAGGGTGGCCCAACGGAGCGCCTTGTCACGGGCGGTCTGGCGCACGTTGGGGTGATCGCTGATGGTCTCTGCCACGATGTCGCGCGCGCCGGTCAGCGCATCCTCCACACTTTCCACCTCATCGGAGAGGAAGGGGGCGGCGATCTGCTCGAGAGGCTGATCGATGAGGGGCTGCTGCAAGATCAGATCGGCCAGGCCCTGCAAGCCCTTCTCGCGGGCGATAGTGGCGCGGGTGCGGCGCTTGGGCTTGTAGGGGCGGTAGAGGTCCTCCAGCTCGGTGAGGCTCTCGGCGGCCATGATCTGCTGGCGCAGTTCGGGCGTCAGCTTGCCCTGCTCCTCGATGGTGGCGAGGATGGTCTGGCGGCGGTCATCCAGAGCTCGCAGATGGTCCAGCAGCTTGCTCAATTGGCGGAGCTGGTCCTCGTCCAGCCCGCCGGTGACTTCCTTGCGGTAACGGGCGATGAAGGGCAATGTATTGCCGGCGTCGAAAAGTTCAATCGCCGCAGCGACGCGCTTGGAGCGCAGGTTGAGCCGCGAGGCGATTCGTTGTTCGTAGTTCATAGTATCCTTTCGTAAAGCGTGAAACGTAATGCGTAAAACGTGAAACGTAATGCGTAGGTAACTGCTCAGA
>CAZANJ010000375.1:0-3602 GCA_964486415.1 uncultured Anaerolineales bacterium | reverse complement strand
AAAGCCTCTGGTGGCCTCTGGAGGGCCTTGGAACCGCTACGATTTCCCATGAGGCTATACAGTTGCGCAAAAATCCCGCTGTGGGTATAATGACCGCGCATTGTTTCATTTGAGATACCTGAAAAATAAGCTACAAGGAGTTCACTACATGGATTTTTCGAAAAGGCCAGGAGGATTGGCGCCCCTGATAGGGTTGTTGTTTGTTTTCATTTTCTCAATCGCTTGCGCATCGACGACGGCCTCCCCCGCGGCGCCTTCTGCCACTCCTGTATCGGAAAATGTTGCGACGACACCTCCGGAGCCCAGCGCCACAGCCGCTCCCCCCTCCCCAACTGCAGAGCCTCCCCTGGCCGCCAGAGTCAACGGCCAACCCATCTATCTGGCCGATTATGAACGTGAATTGGCCCGTTATGAGGCTTCACTTTCGGCGCAAGGGATCGATCCCAACAGTCAGGAAGGACAAGAGGAGCTCGCACAGGCCAAGGATTGGATCCTTAACGTGATGATCGAGCAAGTTCTGACCGAACAAGCCGCGGAAAAGGCCGGGGTCACCGTCTCGGAAGAGGAAGTGAACGCCTACATGCAAGCCATGATCGATGAAAATGGAGGCGAAGAGGCCTTCCGCGCCAAGTTGGAGAAATGGGGCGAAACCTATGATGACGCCAAGCGTGAGGTGCACGCCCAACTAGTCGGGATGGCTATGACAGAGCGTGTCATAGAAAGTGTGCCGACGACGGCCAAGCACATCCATGCCCGTCACATCTTGGTCGATACTCAACAAGAGGCGGAGAGCATTCAGGCACAATTGGAAGCCGGCGCTGATTTCACCGCCTTGGCCAAGGCCCATTCCCAGGATGCCAGTACCCGAGAAAGCGGCGGAGACCTGGGCTTTTTCCCACGCGGAATTCTGGTGGCTCCAGAGGTAGAAGAGACCGCTTTCGCCCTCCAGCCCGGTCAGTTCAGCGAGGTAGTGAGCAGTTCGCTAGGCTACCACATCGTGCAAGTAGTCGAGCAAGACCCAGAGCGCCCCATCGGCCCAGAAAATCTAAGGCTGCTTCAAGATCAAGCCGTTCAGAGATGGATCGAAAGCTTATGGGCACGGGCCGAAGTTGAACGCTTCGTTGATGCAGCCCCATAAGTACAAATAGCCCAGCAGGGGGTTTCAAGGAGATTAAGCAATGAGCAATGCTAGAAGAGCCTCTATCTTCAATATCCTCACCATCATTGTGCTCGCGGCCACCGTTTGTCTGTCGAGTTTCTACGGCCTTGCTGCCTTCGGGATCTACAATCCTTTCCCGGCTCCCACCGTCCCGCCTACGAGTACACCAACTCCCGTCAAGCCGACGGCTGTCCCTTCCTGGACGCCAACCGTGACCCTGACTCCTCGCCCGCCTACGAAAACGCCGAGGCCCTCCTTGACGCCCACGACCACTCCCACTTTCCCACCATCTCCCACCTTTCCGCCCACGGCCACTCCTACCTTGACGGCGACGCTCTCACCTTGGCCCTTCACCTATGAGCTCAGCCTGCGGCCTCCACAGTACGGTTGCAGGTGGACGGGCGTGGCCGGTCACGTGCAAGACCTGGACGGGAATCCCTTGGTCGGGTATCCGGTCCACGTCTGGGGGGCAGGCATCGATACCATCGTCACCTCCGGCGCGGACGCTCGCTTCAACACCATCTACGGCCATGACGCTGCCTGGGAGCAATTCCTCGCCCCCAACCCGAAGCCCATTGAGGTCCGGGTCCAACTCCACGATCCATACTCCGAAGAACACCCGCCTGTTTCGGAGGAAATCGTGGTCGAATTGCCCGGTTACTGCGGAGGTGCCCTGGGCTACATCGAGTTCACGCAAAATCACTGATTACTTTTTACGTTTCAGGTTTCACGTCTTACGGAGGTTCTATGCCACAATATCAGCGACCACCCGGAACTTTGGACATCTTGCCCAATGAGCAACCTTATTGGGATCGCGTGCGCACTCACACGCGCCGCTTGGCCGAACTGGCCGGCTTCGAGCGTCTTGATGTGCCCATCTTCGAGGCGACGGAAGTATTCGCCAGGGGCATCGGCGCGGGGACCGACGTGGTGGAAAAGGAGATGTACACCTTCACCGACAAGGGCGGGCGCGATCTGACGCTCCGCCCGGAGTTCACCGCCGGTGTGGTGCGGGCCTACATCGAGAACGGCCTTCACGTGGAGGTTCAGCCCCAGAAACTCTATTCCATCGGTCCCACCTTTCGCTACGACCGGCCCCAGGCGGGCCGCTATCGCCAGTTCACCCAGTTCAACGCCGAGATTTTGGGCGAGCAGGACCCGGCCGCCGACCTGGAGATTATGGCGCTGGTCTGGGATCTCTACGATGGGTTGGGCTTCCGCAATCTGGAGTTCCAACTGAACTCGACCGGCTGTCCACGCTGCCGGCCGGGATATGTGGAGGCGCTGAAGGCCTATTACGAGAAACATCACGAGGAGATCTGTGATAATTGTCGGCGGCGATTGGGGGAAAGCCCGCTGCGGGTGCTCGATTGCAAAAATGAGCAGTGCCAGCCGATCATCGAAGGCGCGCCACACATTTTGGATCAGTTGTGCGACAAGTGCGCCGAGCACTTCGAGGCCCTGCGCGAGTATCTGGATTTGTTGGAGCGGCGCTATGTGATCAACCACCGTCTGGTGCGCGGGCTCGATTATTATACCAAGACGGTCTTCGAGGTCTGGGCCGCGGGGATCGGCGCACAGGCCGCCGTTTGCGGAGGCGGACGCTATGATGGCCTAGCCGAGCTCCTCGGCGGGCCGTCGACGCCCGGCGTGGGTGTGGCCGTGGGGTTGGAGCGCATCATTATGGTGATGGAAGAGCTGGGAGTGGAACCTCCCCCGGCGCCGACGCCAAAGGTTTTTCTGGCCTACTTGGGGTACGAGCCCCGGCTGAAGTCGATGGAGCTAATGGACGCCTTGCGACGGGCGGATGTGGGGGCCTATCTGGCCTTGGGCAGGGAGCGCGGATTGCGCAGCCAACTCCGCGAGGCCGACAAGCGCGGCGTGCGCTACACGATCATCCTCGGCGGGAACGAACTGGAGAGCGGCACGGCCACGGTGCGGGATATGAAATCAGGCGATCAAGTCGATGTGGTGTTAGACGAGCTGGTTACCTGGCTCGCGGCGCACGTCTAATACATCCTCCTCACCCGCTCCCGCTGGGTCTGGCGATCCAGGCCGAGCAATGTGGAAACGACTTTGGCGATCCAACTACCGAACTTGATATTCAAAAACGATCCCTCTACAAACAATGCACACAGTGCTGATTGGCTAACACTTTTAACATTGTTACCGGATTCAAAGAATAACACGCTCAAAGGGAACGGCTGAAAGTTCAGCCACAGTCCCCGTATTTGGTCAGAGCGTGAAGCGTTATCCTACATCTGGGGGCGTGGACTGTCGTCCGCTCTGAACACCACGCGAAATCCCAAATAGCCAAGCTTGTGTAGGGTAGCGAAATGCGAATACAGTTTAGATGAGCCTTGGAAATCTGTTCAAGGCGCTGCTCACCGCTCAATGCCGAGGCGAGCCATCACGCCCTGCTGGTAGTAATGTTTCACCTCGC
>CAZANJ010000374.1:0-3608 GCA_964486415.1 uncultured Anaerolineales bacterium | reverse complement strand
TCTCTTCTCTATTCTCCTGGTGAGCATGAGCAAAAAGCCATCCTCAGCATTGCAGGACTTCCGTCGGGCACGCGGTCGAGCCACTCTGCAACAGATCATAGCCCGCCTGACAGGCCGCTCGGTCGATCTTCTTTCCTACGAAGATGTACGCCGGAAACTCAAAGTGAGGGGAGTCGGCGAGCGGAAACTGGAGAAAATCCCCCTCGACGCCATCGTCGGCAGCGTCGGGCGCTACCACGACTTCACGCGCAGCTTCCTACCCCGGCAGGACGACGACGAAGAACGCTGGGTCAGAGTCAGGGAAACCGTGAGCGACCCAACGCAGACCGCGCCGATTGAGGTCTATAAAATCGGTCAAGTCTATTTCGTGCTAGATGGCAACCATCGCGTATCCGTGGCCCGACAGCTCGGCGCGACCCATATCCCGGCCTACGTGGTCGAAGTTCACACCAAAGTTCCCCTCTCGCCCGATACCAAACCCGATGACTTGATTCTAAAGGCCGAGTACGCCGACTTCCTGGAACATACCCAACTGGATAAACTCCGCCCCAAAGCTGACCTGAGCCTGACCGTCCCCGGTCAATACCAGACCATCGAGGAGCACATCGCAATCCACCGCCACTTCATGGCCCTCAAGCAGAAGAGAGAGATTCCCTACGAGGAAGCGGCCGTTCACTGGTATGATCAGAGATACCTACCTGTGGTGTGGGTGATTCGCGAACAGGGTATCCTGCGCGACTTCCCAGGGCGGACGGAGACCGACCTTTACCTCTGGGTTTCAGAGCATCAGGCTATGCTAAAGGAGGAACTGGGCTGGGAGATCGAGCCGGAAACAGTGGCCATAGATCTTGCAGAGCGGTTCAGCCCCAAGCCGCAGCGCGTGGCCGCCAGAGTGGGCGAGAGGATTCTCAACGCGCTGAAAATTCCTCCCCCCGAGATCGAAGCCGGCCCGCCGCCTGGACAATGGCGCCAAAAACGATTGGCGAGACGAGAGCCCGACCGTATGTTCGCCGATGTCCTGGTAGCCATCAACGGGGAAGAGACAGGCTGGTACGCCCTGGAGCACGCACTGTTCGTAGCCAAGTATGAAAAAGCAAGAGTACATGGCCTTCACGTCGCGCCCCACGGATACCAAGAGGGTAAGGAAACGAAGCAAAAAATCCAGGCCATACGCGCCGAATTCGAGCGCCGTTGCGCGGCGGTCGGCGCACCCGCGGAGATGGTCATCGACACAGGGGATGTGTCGCGCAATATCTGCCGACGCGCCCGCTGGACCGATCTGGTCATCATGAGCCTGAATTACCCCCCACCGCCGCAACCCATCGCCCGACTCAGTTCGGGATTGAGCAACCTCATACGCCGTTGCCCGCGGCCGGTGCTGGCGGTACCAGCCAATCCACACACCAAGATTGGTTCAATCTCTGAGGCTGAACCAATCTGGTCCGAATTGAGTCAATCCCGCCTACAGAGAGCGCTGCTGGCCTACGACGGCAGCCCTAAATCAGAGGAAGCGCTTTTCGTCGCCGCCTACTTGGCGGGGCGATGGCGCATCCCTCTGGTAGTGATGACCGTGATAGAAAAAGGGCGCACCACTTCGGATACCCTGGTGCGCGCTCAAAGGTATCTGGAGGAAGAGGGAGGACAAGCCGTCTTCGTGAAAGAAAGGACTCCGAAGTCAAGCTCAGTCGCCGAAGCGATAATGAAAACCGCCGAGGCCCACGAGTGCGACCTGATTATCACGGGGGGATATGGATACAATCCAGTGATGGAGATCGTGATCGGCAGCACGGTGGATGAGGTGCTGCGCACCAGCCGCAAGCCGATTTTGATCTGCCGATAGTTTAGGGCTTCAGAAAGAAATAATTTACCCACTCTGCTCGCTCTGGATCGCCAGATCCAGAGCTAAACCCGCCGGCAGGCAACCGCAGGTTGCACGCAATCCGGCGGGGGCGGCGTAGGTAGACTATTTATTTCCATGTCCCTTACCAAATTGGAGAATGACAATAGATGAACGAACGTAGCGGCATGAACTACATTAGACCCCAGATCACCGTATTGAACCAAGAACAAAAGACCCACATCCACGAGACATCCCTTCAGATCCTATCATCAGTCGGAGTTCGAGTCGAATCGGAGAGGGCCAGGCACTTCTTCGCCGAAGCGACAGGAGGTTCCGCCGACGACAACCCGGTGCGCCTCCCTCGCGAGCTGATCGAATGGGCGCTAGAAAGCGCACCGCCCACCATAGAAATCTACGACCGACGAGGGAATCACGCCTTTCGCCTGGGCGATGACCAGGCAAGGTTCGGCATCGGGGTGACCGCCCTCTACTACCAGGATCCCGAGACCGATGATGTCACTCCTTTCGCCCGAAAACATATGGCATCGATGGTGCGCATGGGCGGCGCACTGGACAGCTTCGAGCTCATCTCGACCATCGGTATCGTGCAGGATGTAGCCCCGGAGCTCTCCGATCTCTACGCCGTTCTGGAGATGGTGGCCAACACCACCAAACCGCTCTCCATCCTGATCTCGGATGATGAGCGTTTCTCCGATGTATTGAAATTGATCGCGCATTTGCATGGCAACTCCAACCTGGCCGACAAGCCCTTCGTCATCCCCTACTTCAACCCCATCACGCCGCTGGTGATGAACGAGGGCACTATCGACAAGATGTGGAGCACCATCGAGTGGGGCCTGCCCTTCATGTACTCCAATTATGGCATGGCGGGCGCGACAACGCCCATCACGCCCGCCGGGACTATGGCGCTCCTGAACGCCGAGTTGCTGGCCGGACTGACGCTCAGTCAACTCATCAAAGAAGGAGCGCCCATCATCCTCGGCTGTCTGCCGGCCTACTTCGATATGCAGGGGCTGGGCAGTTTCTATGATCCACACAGCTACCTGATCAACCTGGCCTGCGCGGAGATGATGGCCCATTATGAGTTGCCCCACTGCGGCACATCGGGGAGCGGCATGGGCTGGGGAGCTGACCTCATCGCCGGCGGGCACCAGTGGATGAACCACCTGACCAGTTGTATGGGCAAGATAGGACTGGCTCCCTTCGTGGGGGACAATCTGGACTCCAAGGCCATCTCGCCGACCATCATCGTCTATGCCAATCAGATCATCGCGCAAGCACGCCGCCTGGCCCAAGGATTCCCCCTGGATGGAGATGATGTCACCCTGTCTTTGGAAGATATCGAGCAAGTAGGGCCGGGCGGCAACTATTTGACCTCGGATTTAACCTTCGAGCTATTCCGCGAGGCATATTACCGCAACCCCATCTGGCCCAACTTGACCATGGAGGCCTGGCAAGCCCAAGGACAACCCAACCCGACCGATATGCTGCGCAGCCATACCCAGAGCCTGTTAAACGAAACCGAGCCGCCAGAGGATCACGCTGAACTGATCGAGCGGGGCGAGGCCTTCATAGCGACGCGGAGATAGTCGGAGCGAAATTCGACGGGTTTTCGAAGCGATTCAAAAATCGGCGGGTATGGAAACCCGCCCTACATCCTCTGGCTATGTAGGGCGGGTTTCCATACCCGCCGCCTTGGGGTTGATGAGTTCGCACAACGCCGCAGAAAGCCTCTGGCGGCCTCTGG